>JBBQDF010000425.1:0-3212 GCA_038319475.1 Thermoanaerobaculia bacterium | reverse complement strand
GTTCTCGTAGCCACGATCGAGTTGTAATCGCCGAGAAACTCCGCCTTCAGACTGTTCGTGCTCGAGCCTCGGGCGTCGCCGATCGCTCCCCGATGCAGAGTGGCCCAAATTCCGAAAGTGAAAGTCGTAATATCGGCGTGGCGCACGACCCCCTGCATCCGGCGCTCCTGCGCGGTCGCCTTGATCGGGGGCTTCGTCGTCCGGTCCAGGCCCCGGTACGGGTCCAGGAAGGCGTCATAGGTGAGGTACACATCGGTCCCGTTGGGGGAGATCGCGACGGCTGGAAAGTCTGGTCGGTCGCCCGGCGCGGCGCCATTCACCGGGGCGGACCACGTGACGCCAGAGTTCGCCGAGGACTGAACGAGGGCCTCCTCGTGGTTCAGACCGCTTCGCGCGTCCGCCCATGTCATCACGATGAGGTTCGTCGCGTCGGTCCCCATGGGCGCTCCGTTGGCGATGTCAACGCTCGGAAAGCTGTCGGTGCGCGCGCCCGCTAACCCGTCGAAGGTCAGGTCTTCCTGAACGGGGTCTAGAAATCCGACGTCCACCACCGACGCGACCGGCTGAGCGCGCTCGAAGCTGCGGCCGCCATCGAAGGAGCGGGTCATGTACTGGACGCCACGGTCCTTGAAAGAGCCGTTCCAGAAAACGTAGACCCTGCCGAGGCTGTCGGTGCGCACCGTGCACCCCTGTCGGCCGCCCGAGCGCCCCTGGCCCGAGTTCGTGTTCGCCGCCTGGCTGATCTGACGGTTCGTCCACGTGTCGCCGCCGTCGGTCGAGCGCGAAAAGATCACCGGCTCCGGCGTGCCGGCCACACTCCGGAATGCGACGTTACAGAGATAAACGTTTCCGAAATAGGGGCTCGAGGCGGCGTTGTCGGCCCAGATCGTCTCCTTGTCCGAGAAGAGTGCAGAGTTCTGTTTCGAAACAATCACGGGGTGCTGCCAGGCATCCTTGTCACCCGCTGCGGCGGCGATGACGCCAGAAGCGCAACAAGCGAGGCAAAAGGGAACCGGAGACGGGTAAAACGCATGAAAACTCCTTTGAAAAGCCAGGTCGAGACGGTCACGAGCGCGACATTCACGCATGCAAGAGGTTCGCCGCCCGAACCGGGAGAAGTGGGCACCGCCAGTTCCAGCGCCGCGCGGAGCCGGGCAGGCGGAGGATCGACCGCAGGGCGGGAAGGGATGGGCTCTTCGCATGGCACGATGGGTGCAACCTTCCGTAAATCTCATGGCCGGGTGATCCCGCGCCGAAAACCAACTCACGCCAGGAGGATCCAATGGACGCAGTGAACAATCCCAGCAATCCCTATCAGCAGAAGGAAGGCCCGGTCGCACGGACGATCGAGCAGCAGACCTCCAAGTTGCCTTCGGACGTGTGGCTCTGGGCTGCGATCGCCTCGATGGTGACGTCTCTCGGGCTTCAGATCGCGGGCGAGAAAAGAGTCAGCAACTTCATTGGCCAGTGGGCGCCGACCCTCCTCATTTTCGGTGTTTACAACAAGATCGTGAAGGTCGCGGGCTCCGACCGCGTCAATCCGTAACGAGGCACCGGCCCCGCGGTACGGCGAACGTCGCGCCGCGGGGTGACCCGCTTCGAACGACAAAACTCTCCGAGAATCATCCCCGACTGAATAGGAGCCGCGCGCTCACCCGCCGCCCTTTTAGAAGGTGGCGAAGAGGGCGGCATCGACATCGCCGTTGATCAACCAGCGCCGCCTCGGACACGGCACGGGACGAACCGTTCCGCCCGGAGAACCCTCGAAGCTCGTGCTGCACGAGTATCCGAGGCTGACCGTTCCCCGCGAAATCGAGGTGGCATAGCCGCGCGCGTCGAGTCGGACGCCATAACGAGGCCTGACGAACCCCTTGATCCCGATTCCCGCGCCCGCCGTGACTCGGGTTTCGGGACGGAACCCCGAATCGAGACGTGCCGCGCCTCCGCCGAGAGTCACGAACGGCCGGACCCTGCCGCCCCACGGCTCGAACAAAGCGAACGCCATGTAGTAATCGGTCCGGAACCCGAATCGGAACAGAACGTCGCGGCTTCTCAGCGAAGCGATCGGAGACAATACGAACCGCTCCTGGACGAGATGATTCTTCGAGCGCGCCGTTTCCACCTCGACGGTCAGAAACGGCGCCGTTCGGTAGGAAAAACGGAGGCCGTAGATGGGAGCGTCATCGAACCGCGCCTCCGACCGGATACGAGTCGGGGGCAACGGTTTGCCCGAAACGTCCTGCGAAATCTCCGGCCCGGTTTCGCTGAAGACGCTGCCCCCGAACAGGTAACCGCCCGACACCGACAGCTCGAAACGATCGGGCTCGCCCCAGGCGACGCCAGCCGCCGCCAGGAGAAGACCGCCGAGGAACGCTGTTTTCATTCGGACCCTGAACCGCATACGGAGCCATTCTTTCGCTCGTTGGGAGAAATTCGTCTCTTCCCAGGCTCTCGACGGGAACGAAGAACGGAAAACTGAGAATTCACAGCTGATAATTCTTCGCCATGTCCCGCTACCGCATTGAAGAGTACGTCCGCTGGGAGGACATCGACGCCGCCGGGATCATCAACTATCAGGCATATCTGCGCTTCTTCGGGCTGGCGGAGGCGGAGCTCCTGCGGTCGGCCGGTCTCAACTACCGGTACCTCTTCGAATCCCTCGGCATCTGGCTGCCGCGCGTGCGGGTGGAATGCGATTTCCACAAGCCGGTCACGCTCGACGAGCTCCTCGTCGTCGAAGCCTTTTTCAGCCGCATCGGGCGCACCTCGGTGCACCTCGATTTTGCCGTGCGCCGCAAAGCGGACCTGACGGAAGTCGTCGCGACCGGACGGTACGTCCTCGTCTGCGTGCGGCAGGGGACCTTCGCCCCGATGCCGGTCCCTGAAGAGATCCGAACCCGCATCGCGCCGTTCGTCGAATCGCCCCCCGGTTGAGAGTCGAGAGGTTGAGAGTTGAGAGTTGAGAGTTGAGCGATGAGAGTGGACGGGACGACCGGCTGAATGGCTCGAGCGGCCCAACGCTAGAATCGCGTCGTCGTCTCGACACTCATGGCTACAGTCACCTTCCGAAGCGTGTCGAAGTCTTATGGCGGAACCTCCGTCATCGAGGACCTGAATCTCTCGATCGCCGACCGCGAGTTCATGGTGCTCGTCGGGCCCTCCGGTTGCGGGAAATCGACCGCGCTGCGAATGATCGCCGGGCTCGAGGACGT
>JBBQDF010000424.1:0-3213 GCA_038319475.1 Thermoanaerobaculia bacterium | reverse complement strand
AAACGTCAACCCGCCTTCCCTCAACACCGCCTCGAGATTGTCGAAGATCCTCTCCGCGGACTGCTCGATCCCGCCGGTGACGAGCTCGCCGCTTTGCGGATCGAGCGGGATCTGTCCCGAAGCGTAGAGAAACCCGCCTTCAACGACCGCCTGGGAATAAGGGCCGATGGCTTTGGGAGCGCCGTCCGTCGCGAGATATTTCATAAAGCGATCCTAAGGCCGGAAAGGGGAGAACGGGGAAGCGTGGAGGTTGAGGTTGAAGTTGAGGGTGGAGGGTGGAGGGTGGAGGGTGGAGGGTGGTGGGTGGAGGGTGGAGGGTGGAGGGTGGAGAGTTCATGGTTCGGAGGAATCCGCGCGGGTCACATCCCCTGTGAGGCACCTCCTGTGCGCCTGGCCTTAACTCTTAACTCTCGACTCTCAACTCCGAACTCTGAACTCCTGATCCGTCCGGCTCGAGGATCCCGATGAAGGGCAGGTTCCGGTACATCTCGGCGTAGTCGAGCCCGTACCCGACGACGAAGTGGTCCTCAATGGTAAATCCGAGGTAGTCGACGGGGATCCCCTCGTTGCCCGCGATTTTCTTTTTCAGAAGCGCGCAGATCTTCACGGATCGGGGATGACGGGTCCCCAGGAGCTCGATGATCTTCGTCAGCGTCCGCCCCGTGTCGACGATGTCTTCCACGATGATGACTTCGCGCCCCGCGACATCGGTCGAGAGATCGCGCTGAAGTCGCACGTTGCCCGAAGATCGCGTTCCCGAGCCATAGGAGGAGACTTGCAGGAAATCGAGCGAGACCGGTGTCGTTTCGAGCTTCTTCGCCAGGTCGCACAGAAAAAAAATCGATCCCTTGAGGATCCCGACCAGCAGAGCGGGCCGCCCCGCCTGGTCCCGGTCGATTTCCGCCGCAATCCGGGCCACTCCCGCGTCCAGGGCGGCCGCGTCGATGAGCGTCGAGCCGAGTTTCATGTCCGGTACGCCGGTATTTGCGCGCTTTTGGTCGCGGGCGGGGCGTCGTGGCGGGGGATCGGGGCTAGAATGGTCTTCACTTCGGAACCCTGAAAAAAAGAATGTCGGTCGAGAAAATACAGCTTCTCCACGAAGACTACATCCGCCTCACGGAGCGTTTCAAGGCGCTCTGGACGTTCCACCAGTTCGTTCGAGGTGTGTACAAGACGTTCTTCTCGGCGGATGCCGGATACACGGTAGATTTCACCGCCCTGTACGAGGACGTGAAGACGATCGCGTCCCGCATCAACACGGGCTCTCCCGAGACCGTCGACCCGCTGCTGCGTGATTTGAACCTTCGGCTGGACGGAGTCGCGCGGCACCTGCGCGAGGTCGACCGCAAGATCTCTCCTTCTTTCATGCGCCGTTTCTTCGAAAAGGTCCGGCCCCAGGACGAAAAAATCGCTTTCTATCTTCTTCGGTTCTACTTCTCTCAGCCCGACATCGACGAGGACGTCATCGACAAGGTCGATTTCCTGGCGACCGTCGCCGCGACGGGGCAGGCCGATCCCGAAGCCTCGGCGACGCGGCCCCGATCGCAGATCCGGAAGTTTTTCGAGTCGCTGACTTCGTCGTCCGTCTGGCCCCGCATGGACAGCGCCATGACGCCGGCGATCGTTCGCGCGTTCGACGAGCTGGCGACCGACGTGGCGAGCGCGCGGGAGTTCGAGGAGCTATTGAACCAGCGGCTCCTCGAAAACGTCCGCACGATGAAGCGCCGCGTGGCGAGCGGGCTGTCGAACGCCGAGATCCTGACCGCGGTCGCGTGGTGCAATTTGACTTCGCGCTCCGTCTTCCACCGGCTGTACGAGCGCGAGGAGCGGAGGCTCGACGAGGCGACGGGACGCATCACGAGCCTCGAGCGAGAGTTGACGCGCGGCGGCGGAGAGGCCCCGCCCGAGGAATTCCAGCGGTTCCGCGACTCGCGGATCAAATTCGACCGCCAGACCATGGACCACAACCTGCGCGGTCAGCACGTCCTGGAGCTCAAGACCGCGATCGGCGCCGTTCTGACGAAATTCGACATTTCGGGTCTCGCCGCCGAGGACATCGACGAGGCGCTCGAGCTCGTCGAGGAGATCGAGACCGACGGAGGGGACGAGAGCTTCTGGAGGCCGTGCCTCGACCGGGTTCTCGCCGCCGTCGAGCTCTACGACGACGGGGTCGGACCGCTTCGCACGACTGTCGCCGGCCTCTCCCACCTCGGCCTCGAGTCGTGGGAACTGGCCGCGGCGCGCCGCGCCGTGACCCACGGCGCTCCCGAATCCTCGGCCGACCGGACGCTCCTTCGCGCGACCTCGCTGCGGTTCAAAGCGCAGACGGAAGCGGACGCTTTAAAATCCGCGGAGACGGGCCCTCCCGCGGCCGAGCTCGTGAAGGCCGCCCGGGCGACGATCGCCCGCGCGCCGGAGGTGGATCTGGCTATCTCCGACTTCGTCGACTCCGCTCCACGGGCGCCGGAAGCGCGCCCCTGGAGCCGGACGAGATTCCGCCTGCTGCAGTCGACATCCGACCTCTGGCTCTCTCTCGACGCGGCGGAGCTGGCTCCCGATACGGGCTCTCGCGAAGATCCTTCCTGACGGCCGCGTCCGCCTGCCGCCCCGCCCCTCACGCCGCCCCCCTCACGCCTCACGCCTCCCGAGATTGCTGAGCGCGCGACCGTATACTGCGCGCCGATGACGGAGAGTCAGAGGGACACGGGAGCGCCCGAGCCGGAAGGCGTCTCGGAGGCCGAGCTCCTGCGGCACCGTCGGGAGAGCTTCGAGCAGATACGCGGGTTGACCGACGCTTATCCATTCTCGTTTCCGGCATCGGCGACGGTCTCCGCAATCACGGAGCGCTACGGGAAAGTGACCGCCGAGGACCTCGACCGCGAGCCGGCCGTGGAAGCGGCGGCGGGCCGCGTGCTCGCCCTCCGCATTCAGGGCAAGGCGGGGTTTCTCGACCTTTCCGACGGCCTCGGCCGGCTGCAGGCGTACGTCCGGATGGATGCGGTCGGAGAGAAGAACTGGGCCCTTTTTCGCGCGCTCGACCTCGGTGACTGGCTGGGGATCGAGGGGCCGATGTTCCGCACCCGGACGGGGCAGCTCTCGATCAAGGCTCAGAGCCTCACGTTCCTCGCGAAATGCTTCAAGCCGCTGCCGGAGAAATGGCACGGCTTGAAGGACGTCGAGGTGCGTTACCGACAGCGGTATCTCGATCTCGCC
>JBBQDF010000423.1:0-3216 GCA_038319475.1 Thermoanaerobaculia bacterium | reverse complement strand
ACGAGCGAGGGGTCCGGCGGGCCGCTGGCGTGCGGCTCGACCGCCGGGCGAAGTACTCCGTTCCCGTCGCGCAGACGGCGACCCAGAACAGGCCGAGGAGTGTCCCGGCGATCACGTCCGTCAGCCAGTGGGCGCCGAGGTAGATGCGGGAGAAATCGACCGCCAGGATGAGGGGGATGGCGGCGGCGACGGCGGCGATGCGGTACGCGCGCTGTCGGGTCACGTGGAAGACGAGCGCGGCGACGCCGCCGAAGAAGAGCGTGCACATCGTCGCGTGCCCGCTCGGGAAGCTGAACGTCTTTTCGGTGACCAGGGCGGGCCAGAGGTCCGGACGGTGCCGGTGGAAGGCGATCTTCATGATCGATTCGAGCGCCCAGCCGCCGAGGACCGCCCCGAGGAAGAGGAGTGCGGACACGCGGCGGCCGCGAAAAGCCAGAAGGCCGGACGCGAGCAGCATGGAGGGAATTAGGAAGCGGTAGTCGCCGAGGTCGGTGACCCATCGCAGGACCCGGGTGCGCGCGGGCGTCTGCAGCTGCCGAACCGAAAGCGTCGCCGTCCGGTCGATCCCGAGAGGTCCGGGCAGCTCCGTCACCTCGTCGAGAACCAGGGACAGAAGAAGGACGAGAATCGCCGAGAGGAGAAACCCGACGGTCAGATAGAGGCCGAGGGTCCCCTCGCGCGTCAGGCGGCGGCGCAGAAAGGCTCGGAGCTTCGACGGGCTCTCGAGCGGCTTTTCCGCCTTCACTCCTTCCAGCGCACGCCCCCTTCCGCCCGCCAGCGGCGGCGCGGGCTCCAGACGCCGGCGGCCGCGGTCTCCGACGTCACCTCGAAGCGGAGCACGTCGCGCCGGTAGTCGTAAGGGGCGCCGTCCGCTGCGTGGACGGCGGCGTCCAGGGAGTACACGCCCGGAGCGAGCGAGAGCACGGGGATGTCGAGCCGGACGCGCGCGTCCCCGGAAAACGAATCTCCCGCAAGGCCGTCGATTGCCGTGTTCGAGCCGAACACCGATTGCCCCGACACGGTCGAAATCGCGAACCCGAAGACGAAGTCGGAGAGGGCCGGATCGGCCCGCGCATCCATTTCGACCGCGGCGGGCTCCCCCGACCGGAGCCGCCCGGTCGGCCGGTTGCGTCCGTCGAGCATCCGCACGGCGACGATCCGCGCGCGTCCCGAGCCGATCGACCCGGCGGGAGGGGCGGCGCCCGGAGCGAGACGCTTTTCCCCTTCGCGTTCGGCGACGCTCTCGCGGTAGCGGGCCACGGTCTCCGCCGCCGGGCCGTCCGCCTGGAGGCGCCCTCCCTCCAGCCAGATCGCCCGCGCGCACCGCGCCGCCACCAGAGACAAATCGTGCGAGACGAGGAGGATCGTCTTCCCCGCTTTTTCGAACTCCGCGAATTTCTCGACGGAGCGGTGGGAAAACGCCTCGTCGCCGACCGCGAGGACCTCGTCGACGAGCAGCACGTCGGGATCGCTGTGCGCGGCGATGGAAAATCCGAGGCGGACCGCCATGCCCGACGAGTAGGTGCGCAGCGGCGCGTCCAGGAATTCCTCGAGCTCGGCGAAGCGCACGATCTCGTCGAAGCGCCGGGCGATCTCCGCCTTCGAGAGGCCGAGGAGGAGGCCCGCGATCGCGACGTTCTCGCGGCCCGACAGCTCGGGGTGAAATCCGGCGCCGAGCTCCAGAAGGGCGGCGAGCCGGCCGCGGACCTCCACCTCTCCCTGCGTCGGCCGGATGATTCCCGCGAGGAGCTTCAAGAGAGTGGACTTGCCCGAGCCGTTTCGCCCGATGATGCCGACAGTCTCACCGGCGGCGACTTCGAACGAGATGTCTTTCAGCGCGGGCACGCTCGCGTCGGGCGCCATGGCCGCGCCCGCCCCGCCGGAAAGAAGCGCCGTCTTCAGCGTTCCGACCGAGCGCTTCCGGCCGTACCGCCGGTACAGCTTCGTCACGCCGCGAACCGAGACGGCCGGGTGCGGGTCCGCCGCGAGCGTCACGCTTCCTCCGCGATCGAGTCCCGCAGCCGGTCGAAGATCCACGCGCCGCCCGACAGCGCGGCGGCGGCGGTGATCGACATGCCGGCCCAGGAGGCCGCCGCGATCGGCCGGAAGAAGAACACGCTGTCGTGAACCGCCGAAAAGAACACCGAGAAGGGATTCAGCCACAGAAACGGGCGCCACCGCTCGGGAACCGACGCGGCGGGATAGAGCACCGGAGTCAGGAAGAACGCGAGCGTCAGCAGGTTCCCGATCAGGTCCCGCACGTCGCCAAAATGCACCGCGAGCGACGAGACGGCCAGCGCGAGGCCGAACACGGTTGCGGCGAGCAGCAGCAGGACAAACGGGAACTGAAAAACGGCGGCTCCCGGAGACACGGAACCCCGCCAGGCCGCGATCGCAATCGCCAGCGCCAGGACCGGCAGCGCGAGACAGAGATGCGAGAGCCGCGCTCCGACCGCCACGGCGGGAAACACCTCCGGCGCGACGGTCGTCCTGCGAAGCAGAGGCCCGTTCGCGCGGAAAGTTTCCGCCGCGTCGAGAAGAGCCGCTGAGACGAACGCCCACACGAGCACGCCACCGAACAGAAACAGAGCGTAGGGGCGCACGTCGGACCGGGGCGTGAATACGAACCGGAAGACCGTCGCGTAGACGAGCAGGAGCAGCAGCGGATTCACCAGCGACCAGAGGAATCCGAGCGCCGTTCCGCGATAGCGGGCCGACAGCTCCCGGCGCGTCAACGCAACGACGAGGGGCCGCTGCCGGATGGTCCGCAGCAGCGGAGAGAGGAAGCGCGGCGGGCCTAGGGACGACTTCGACACGGGAGCGATGCGCAGAATCTATCCGATTTTAACCAACCCGACTCTGGAGTCGCATCGAAGCCAGCCGGGTCAGCCTCCCGAAGCTCTCCCGAAGAGGCGGCGTTGCGAGCTATCGGGGACTCGCCGTCAGCCGGTCGCGCAGGCGAAGAATCGGCCGCTCGTACAGGCGATAGAAGAAGTACGACGCCAGCAGCGTCAGGGAAAAGGCGGCGACGCAGTACCCCGCCGCAAGACCCGGATTCTCCTTTTTCGCGCCGCGTTGGCTCAGCGGACCGAAGATCGAGGAGTGGATCAGATAGGCCGCATAGCTCGTCACGCTCAGGAATTCGATGGAGCGCACCCACCAGCTCCGAGGGCGTTCGCGGTTCAGGGACCGGCTCGATTCCAGGGAGACGACGAG
>JBBQDF010000422.1:0-3222 GCA_038319475.1 Thermoanaerobaculia bacterium | reverse complement strand
GTTCTTGGAGCTCGTCCCCGGAAACACGCGACCCCCGCCCCGGCTTCCGCGCGACCGAGCAGACCGGGCGGGCCAGGCGAAACCGTGGCGCGAGGGCTCGGCCCCTTCGCAGCGCGCCGCGGACCGCCTTTCGAACCGCCGTGCGCGACTTTCCCCGATTCTGAACGAAATAGTGACGGAGCAGTCCCTTCGACTCGAGCGAAAGCCAGGCCGCCGGATTCGCGACGGAAGGGTCGGCGTCCGGCCAGTAGGACACGACGTCCTCGAGGCCCGCCGCAGTCAGCTGGCGACGGATCAGATTGCGTCCGCGAAGTCTGAATCGTGTCCATTCGCAGTAAAGAGCTCCGCCGGGTCTGAGAGCGGCGCTGGCACGCGACAGGGTTTGGGGGTCCGGATCGACGACCACGGCAAGATCGCAGTCCGGCCGGGGCTCGTTCGCGCCGGGCTCCACGACCGTGCACGAAACTTGACGCACAGACTCCAGAAGAAGTCCGGTCGCGAAGCATAGGGTTTTCTTTGGATGGGGCTCCGGAAGCAGGAATCGCCAGTCGCTTCGCCGCAGCACCCGGTTTCGGTCTTTCTCCGCCCGGACGCCGGAAACAGCGCCCGTGAACCCTTTGGCGAAGACCACTTCGGGAAAGAGAGGTCCCTCTCGAGCCGGGAGTCGATATCGGCTCAACTTACTCCGGCCTCCGGCTTCCGTAGCAACCCTTCATAGATCCCGGTCGTTCCGGCGGCCACGCCCTCCGCCGAAAAATCCCGCCGAACTCTCCGACGGCCCTCCGCACCCAAACGCTCGGCCAGGGGACGGTCCGCAAGGACCGTCCGGATCGCCTCGGCGAGAGCGTCGGGATCGCGGGGAGGAACCAGAAATCCCGTGACGGTATCCTCCACGGCTTCATCCGTTCCCCCGACCGCCGTGGCGACCACCGGCTTGGCGGAGGCCATCGCCTCCAGGACGGACACGGGCAACCCCTCGTACAGTGACGGCAGCACGAACAGATCGCAACTCGCGAGCAGGTCGGGCGTGTCCCGGCGATGTCCGAGGAAGAGAACGCGGTCTCTCACCCCGAGAGCGCCCGCTTTCGCCTCCAGAGCGGCGCGCTCCGGCCCGTCACCGGCCACGGCGAAGAGCGTCTCGGGGACTCGAGCCGCCGCCTCGATCAGGTATCCAATTCCCTTCTGCTCGGCAAGCCGGGCGAGCGTCAGCACGATCGGGCGCTCCTCGCCGCCGTACAGGCTCCGCCGCAGACTGGGACAGACCTCCCGCTCGAACGGCTGCAGGGCAATCCCGTTGTGCACGACGCCGACCTTCCTCCTCCCGAAAACGCAGACCTCGCGCAGCAACTTCGCCATGTGATGAGAAACCGCGATGTAGCGATCGACGGCAAGCGACAGGAACCTGTGGCGAAGAATCCGGCGGCGAGACCGGATACGCACGAAGAGCTGCTGCGTCGCGACGACTCCGGGAACCCGGGCCAGCGCAGCGGCCACCAGAGCGTCCGAGCATGCCAACGGCCAGTTGAGGTGTGCGTGGAAGATCGCCGGGCGGGCCTGGTGAAGGAATGACCGGATCGCCCGTCCCGTCCGGTGTCGAGGGACTTCCACCGTTCGGACGTTCAGCCTCCGGCTGCCTTCGATCAACTCGCCCAGGCCGGCCTCGCCGTGATGCAGCAAGATGGGGCTCCAACGGCCATGGTCGAGGCCGGCCAGAAGAGTCAGGATCATCTGCTCGGCTCCGCCGAAGATCGACGCGTCGGTGTAATGCACGACGGTCCGGCTCATCGCGGCCGATCCGGGCCATTGGAAATCACAGCGCGAGCCTGCGGCGGGCTCGGGGATGCTCGTGGAGCTCTGAGCGAACGCCCAGCCAGAAGAAGTAATCGAGTGCCAGGTCATAGCGAGCCTGCAGACTCGGGGAGTGGTGTTGTTCGAGCCATCGCACGTAGCCGAGGATCCATTTCGGGAGGAATCCCAGCAGGCGGCTCGCCCCGAGCAGAGTCGCCCGGAGCAGCCTCCAGGTTCGCGGACCCCGACGATAGGTGCCGATCCGAAGGGCCGGAACGGTCTCGGGGTGCCTCAACGCGCACACGACCGAGGTCCGCCCCTGAGCCATCTTGTCCTGCGCGAGCGCCGGAAAGTCTTTTTGATAGTGCTGCCGGGCGATCGCCGCGGAGCTGTAGACCAGCTCCACACCCGCTTCGAGCAGCCGGATGGCGAGCTCTCCGTCCTCGTTGCCATAAACCTTGAACCCTTCGTCGAAGAGCCCGACTGCCAGGAGCAGGTCGCGGTCGATCGAGAAGTTACCGGTGTAGAAATCCCGGATCCCGATCTTGTTCTCGGGTCGCGCCAGCTTCCGGAGGTGCCGATCGAATCGGCCGGCGATATAACGGACGACGGGCGGTGATTCCGGCTCCACGGCCACCGGAACGGCCCCCAGGACGCCTCGTCTTTCGCCCGGAGGATGAGCGCGCACGTGGCTGTCCAGAAAGAGGGGCTCGGGCTCCATGTCGTCGTCGAGCAAAACGATGAGCGTTCCCCTCGCCGAGCGGATCCCCGCATTACAGGCCGCGGCACGCCCGCCGTTGGGCTTCCAGATCCCGTGCAGCGCGTAGGGCGCGCGAAACGTCGCGACACTCTCGCGTGTGCCGTCCTCGGACCCGTCGATGGAGACGATCGTTTCGAACTGAGCGGCGGGAAACGTCTGCCGGCAAAGCGCTGCGAGACCCCGTTCGAGCGACGCCTTTCGCCGATACGTCGGGATGACCACACTGACCCGGGGGGCCGGGAGCGAACCGCCGATCACGCGCGCCCGACCTTGCGCCGAAGGACGCGAGCACCGGCCCGCAGCAACTCCATCGGGGATCGATGATTCTCGAGCGCCTCGACGAAGTCCGGCAGCGACCGTCCTCCCCCGATGTGAATGCGACGCAGCGCCATCAGGTCGTCGTCGGGAGGTGACCAGCCTGGCCGCACGGAACACGCCGTCCGGTAGCCGCTCTCCACGGCGATCGCGCGAACGGTCTCATCGTACGCTCCATAAGGGTAGGCGAGATCGTGGACCTCGTGTCCGAGGCCCTCCTCCAGCGCGGCGCGTGACTGACGGAGCTCCTCGCGGCAGTTATCCGGGGAGATCGTGGTCAGGTTCGCATGGCTCATGCCGTGGGTCCCGCACGAGAGCCCGGCGGCTTCGAGGTCCCGGATCGAGCTCCAGCTCAACAT
>JBBQDF010000421.1:0-3225 GCA_038319475.1 Thermoanaerobaculia bacterium | reverse complement strand
CGCAAACGGCGCGGCGAACCTCCCCGCGATCTGGTAAACGTGGAACGCGGCCGCCCAGCCGTTGCGGGCGAATGTGCCGTAATTCGCCTCGCTCCAGGCGCCGAGCCGCGTGGCGTAGAGAGACTCGACCTGGCAGCAGAGCGCCACCACGTGCACGCAGAAGAGCAGCAGGAGCGCGAGCACGACGCGCGAGCCTCTGGCGGGCGGGAGCGCCGCGAGCAGCGCGGCGAGGATGACGAGGTTGAAATGGAGATCGGCGGCGGGCAGTCCCGGCCGGGGCGCGGCCGGAGGAAAGTCGCTCCGATCCACGACGAACTCGCCGCCGCGGGCCGTCAGGCGCGTCACCGGCGGCCGTTCGCCCGACCGGAGAAGAGATTCGGCGCAGTTGGCGATCGCGCGCTCGTAGGGAAGGGAAAAAGCGAGCCACAGGGCCAGACCGACGGCAAAGCCCGCGGCTCCGCGAAGCAGCGCGCGCCGCGCGGCACGGGAGACCCTCACGAGCTTTCGGGAGAGGCCCCGCTCCTCTGCCTCGACGCCCACAGAAGAAACAGCAGGACGCCCGCGAGGACGACCGCCGACTGCCAGATGACGGTATGCGCGCTCGAGAAGAGAGCTGGATGATGGCGGCCGATCCAGAACAGCGAAACGACGCGTATGAGGTTGATCGCCTGGATCGCCAGGAAACCGAGGAGGAGCCCGAGGCCGCGCGCTCTCCAGGACGCCGGAAACGCGAGCACCGCGGCGCAGAAGAGAAGAGCGGTTTCCACCCCGTTGCAGCCGTTCTCGATGTCCACTCCAAATGCCGACGCGCGGATCTCGGTCCCGGCGACCGTGACCCGTTCGCCGAGGAGATTCAGCACCGCGGCCGACGCGTGCGCGACTCCGGCGGTAAACGGGACGATGACGTGGTCATTGACCGGCGTCCAGGAGACGAGCAGCGCAAACGCGATCAGCAGGCCCACGAACCGGGCGAGAAAAAGCCAGGAACGGCGGCGCCGGACCACTGCGTCCGACGGAGGGCCGGGCGAGCCCCGGGCTCCGGCCTTCACGCCTTCCCCTTTCCGTCGCGCTCTTCCTGAAAGGCGACCATCTCCGCGACGAGTGTGCGCAGATCCCGGGGCAACACGAGGAGAAGCTCCCCCGAGGCGTTCAGGACGACCTGCTCGGTCACTGCCGCCGCCAGGAGGTCGGCTGAGGCGTCCCGGATCTCGTAGTCGATCACGAGCCGGGCCACATTGGGGGGACGCAGCCGCGCGCAGACGCGGATCTCCGTGTCCGCGAGCGCCGGCCGCCGGTAGCGGATTTCCATGCGCGTGATCGGGACGCGGTAGCCGATCGACAGCGCCTTCGTGGCGGTGAACCCGAACCGGCGCGTGAACGCCTCCCGGACCTGCTCGAGGTAGAGGGCGTAGTGGCCATGCCACACGACGGCGTAGGAGTCGCACTCTGCGAACCGCACCGGGACGCTGATCTCGAACCCTTTCAGCGGAGCGGCGCCCGCGCGAACATCCCTCATGCGGCCGCCGGCGGTAAAGATTCCAGCACCGCCGCGAGGAAGTTTCCTCCCGCGCCGAAGGAATTCACGAGCGCGCGCCGAGGTCTCCCGTCGCGGCGGAACGGCCCTTCCGGATCCGCGATGGCGCGAGTCGCGGCGACGAGCTGTCCGCCTCCCGACGCCGCGGCCTCGCCGATCGCGCGCTTGACGGAGAGTGCGGGCGGCGGCTCCCCGAAGATTTCCCGCATCACCTCGGCCTCGGCCCGGTCCATTTCGAGAACGCCGTTTGCCGAGGGCAGCCACAGGCCGAGATCGCCGGCATTGACGCCGGCGTCATCGAGGGCGCCCCGGATCGTCCGCCCGATCGCGGCGGGATCCGGCGCGAACCGATAGGGATCGGTCGGCACGCCGGCGAACCCGATCCCGGCGAGGCTCGCCAGCGGCAGGGCGCCGCGCCGCCGCGCCGCCGCTTCGCTTTCCAGGACGATCGCAAAGCCACCTTCCCCCTGAACGATCCCCGACGGCCGCCTGTTGCCCCGCAGAGCTCCGACGCGGTCGAACCCGAGCGCATAGATCGCGTTCCATTCGTCCACCGCGCCGGCGAGCATAGCCCGCGCGCGACCGGACTCGAGCGCCAGCACCGCGTACAACAGCGCGTTCAAGGCGGACGGGTCCTTCTGCGTGATCGTCACATTCGGGCCGAACAGCTTCAATTCGATCGACACCTGCGACGCCGGGGCGTTCGCGACGGTGTTCGGAAAATGAAAAGGCGGCGCCGCCTCCGGCGATTCCATGAACAGGACCCGGAGAAACTCCGTTAGGGCGCCGGCTCCAGCGGAGCCCGTGCCCATCGCGATGCCGATCTCCTCCGGCGCGCCGGCGATGTCAAAGTCGGCCTCGCGGATCGCTTCCAGGCACGAGACGATCGCAAACTGGCTTCCGCGGTCGAAGCGACGCGCCTTCATGGGCGGGATCTCCGGCTGCGGCGAAAAGCCGTCGCACCGCGCCACTTCCACGGCCTGGAGGCCCGAGCGTTCCTCGGGCGTCATGGGCCGCACCGCGGTGTCGCCGGCGAGCAGGCGCCGGTAGAAATCCTGCGAGCCGCGCCCGAGGGGCGAGACGGCGCCCGTCCCCGTGATCCACCCTCTCGACGTCAAGCTCAGTAAACGCCGGCGTCCCGCGCGAAAACGACGACGGAGCTGTTCCCCCCGAACGCGAACGAGTCGGAGATCGCGACTTCGATGTCACCCTCCCGCGCCGCGTTGGGGACGTAATCGAGATCACACGCCGGATCGGGGTTGTCATAGTGGATGGTCGGCGGGATTTTCCCGTCGCGGACGGTCAGGACCGTGGCGACCGCCTCGATCGCGCCCGAGGCGCAGAGGCAGTGGCCGATCATCGACTTGATCGAGGAAACCGGAATTTCGCGAGCACGCTCCCCGAGTCCGCTCTTGAGCGCCGCCGTCTCGGCGGAATCGTTCTGCGGCGTGGCCGTTCCGTGCGCGTTCACATAGTCCACGTCTTCCGCGTTCACGCCGGCTGCCACCAGGGCGGAGCGGACGGTGCGCCCTCCCGCGACGCCGCTCGGGTCGGGGGCGGTCATGTGGTACGCGTCGGACGTGACGCCGTAGCCCAGAAATTCGGCCAGGATCGGCGCGCCGCGGCGCTTCGCGCGCTCCCACTCTTCGAATACCAGGATCCCCGCGGCTTCGCCGATCGAGAGGCCGCGC
>JBBQDF010000420.1:0-3239 GCA_038319475.1 Thermoanaerobaculia bacterium | reverse complement strand
CCTCCGGCGTACAGGTCTCCCGCGATCTTCCTTCCCTCTGCGCCGACAGGCTCGCGAGGGGTGAGGCCGATGTCGGATTGATTCCGACAATCGAGTACCAGCGGATCCCCGGGCTGCGCGTCATTCCGGATCTCGGAATTGCGGCCTCGTCCGAGGTGCGGTCGGTGCTCCTCGTCTCGAAGGTCTCGAGGGAGCGCATCACGTCGGTGTCGCTCGACCCGGCGTCCCGGACGTCGGCCGCGCTGACCCGCATCCTCCTCGACCGCCGATACGGCGTGCGCCCGCGCTTTATCGAGGGCGCCGACCCGGACGCCGACGCGCGGCTGGTCATCGGCGATCCCGCCTTGAAGACACGCCTCGAGGGGTGCGTCGTCCTGGATCTCGCCGCCGAGTGGCGCGCCTTTACCGGGCGCGCGTTCGTCTTCGCGTTCTGGGCGGTCCGGGAAGGGGTCGACGGGAGAGAGGCGGGACGGATCGTCCAGGCCTCCCGCGACCGCGCCCGGGCCCAGTTTTCGCGGCTCGTCGAAGAGGGTGCGTCCGAGAGTGGTCTCGCGCCGGCGGTCGTCGAGGACTATCTGCGGCACAGCCTCCACTTCGAGCTCGACCGCTCCGACTGGGGGGGGCTCGAGCTCTTCTACCGGCTGGCGGCCGAAGCGGGCGTCATTCTCGACGCTCGTCCGATCGAATTCGTCCGCGCCATTTCGGGACTGCCGGGCTACACGGTTCCTTCGACGGATGACGACGAAGAGCGGGTGTGACCGTCCGCTCGTGGCCCGGCGGCGCGGGCGTTAGAATCGCGTCATGACGGCTGCCCGCACCGGAGAAATTCTCCAGAGGACCACCGGGGGAGAGCGGCTCTCCCCGCAGGACGCGGTCACTCTGCTGGAAGAGGGAGACCTTCTCGCCCTGGGCGCCGCCGCCGACAAGGTGCGCCGGCGTTTAAACGACCCATCCGTCGCGAGCTACATCGTCGACCGGAACATCAACTACACGAACGTCTGCATCTACCGCTGCCAGTTCTGCGCGTTCTACCGCCCCTCGGCGAGTCACCCCGAGGCCTACGTGCTCTCCTGGGACCAGATCGGCGAAAAGATCCAGGAAACCATCGACCTCGGCGGCACGGGTGTCCTCCTGCAGGGCGGGGTCCACGCGGAGCTGCCGTTCACGTTCTACGAAGACATGTTCAGGTTCATTCGCACGAATTTTCCGACGATCCATCTTCACGCTCTTTCGGCGCCCGAGGTCTATTTTCTCCAGAAGCTGACGAAGGCTCCGATGCGGGACGTCATCGCGCGCCTGCGGGACGCCGGCCTTCAGTCGATTCCGGGAGGCGGCGCGGAGATCCTCGAGGACTCGGTGAGGCGGCGGATCTGGTCGCTGACGAAAGCGCCCACAGAGAAGTGGGTCGACGTGCACGAGTCCGCGCATTCGCTCGGGATGCGCACGACGGCGACCATGATGTTCGGGGTCGGCGAGACGTACGCGGACCGCGTCGCACACTTCGACGTCGTCCGCAGCCTCCAGGATCGCACGGGCGGCTTTACCGCGTGGATCCCGTGGACGTTCCAGCGCGAGAACACGGCTCTGGACGAAAAGGTCGAGGAGGCCGGCGGATTCGAGTACCTGAAGACTCTCGCCGTCTCGCGGCTCTACCTCGACAACATCCGGCACGTGCAGGGCTCCTGGGTGACGCAGGGCTCGAAGATCGGGCAGGTCTCGCTCTCCTTCGGCGCCGACGATCTCGGTTCGATCATGATCGAAGAAAACGTCGTCTACGCGGCGGGCGCGCGCAACCGGATGACGGAACCGGAGATGCGCCGCCTGATCGCAGACGCCGGGTACGAGCCGGTCCAGCGCCGAACGCTGTACGACGCGTGCCCGGACGCCTGCTGCGCGGGCCCGATTCCTGAGCCGAAGGCCGAGATGGCCCGGGAGGCGGTAAGCGGGAGGCGGTGACGGAACTCAGATTCCGAACTGGTTGACCGCGGAAGAGCGGCCACTTGGTTGACCGCGGAGTAGCGCGGCCGTCTCGCTCCCGTTAGTCGGTCGGCTCGCGTTTCGGAGGTCTGTCACGGCTCTCACCGGGACGGTCGTGAAGGGGGCGAGGCGAGCTCGGGGGCGGGACGATGCCCCCTCTGCCAGCAGGATCCGCCGAGAAAGCCGACGAGGAGAAGCGCGGCGCCAAGGATCGAGCGCAAGAAAACGCGTGTCTGCCGCCGCTTCCAGGGCGGTTCGCTTCGGAAGTGAACGCGGAGGGCGGATTCCGAGGTCTGTTCCGCCTGCCACGAGCGCAGGTCGATCAAGAGGTCCGCCGCGGACTGGTACCGGTCCGACGGGTCTTTCTCGAGACAGCGGAACACGTAGTGCCGGAGCCCTTCGGGGATCCTGCCGGATTCCGGATATTTTCTCGGATCATCGCGTAGCACGGCCCCTAGAGTGTCGACGGGGGTGTCGCGGAGGAACGCCCGGCGGCCGGCGAGCATCTCGTAATACACGGCGCCGAGCGAAAAGATGTCGCTGCGGGCGTCCCCTCGCTTGCCGCGAACCTGTTCGGGCGAAATGTAGCCGGCAGTTCCCATGACGACGTTCCCGCTCGACCGGGAAGAAGCGCCGGCCGGTGCCCCCTCCCTGGCCCCGGAGGCGGGCCGCTCGACCCGGGCGATCCCGAAGTCGAGAATCTTCGCGCGGCCGTCGTTGGTCAGGAAGATGTTTTCCGGCTTGATGTCCCGATGAAAGACACCCTGCGCGTGAGCGGCGGAGAGGCCGTCCGCGACCTGGGCCGCCAGCTCCGTCGCCCGCTTCTCCGCCAGCGCCCCCGAGCGCAACCGGTCGGCCAGCGTTTCGCCCTGCAGCAGCTCCGTGACCGCGTACGGCACCCCGTGAAAGGCGCCCGTGTCGTGGATGGCGAGAATGTTCGGATGGTTGAGCGCCGCGACGACGTGCGTCTCCCGCTGAAACCGCCGCAGCGAGTCGTCGTCGTTGGCCCCGGCCGCCGACAGCAGCTTCAACGCGACCTCCCGCCGCAAACGCGTGTCGCGGGCGCGGTAAACCTCGCCCATGCCCCCCTCTGCCAGGGGCGCCAGGATCTCGTAAGGCCCGAGCTGCTCGCCGGTCGGAAGTGACACCGGGACAGCATAACGTCGCCCCACGTCGCCTCCGCTCACTCCGGGACGTGCCGTTCCCCGCGGCGCGGCGACCGGCACCGGCGAGCGGCTCGGCCGGATGCGGCCTTCGACCGC
>JBBQDF010000419.1:0-3262 GCA_038319475.1 Thermoanaerobaculia bacterium | reverse complement strand
TCCCGCCCCGAGAGGCTCCTCCCTCCCTCTGGTCGGGAGACTCCTCTCGGGGCGAGCGAATTCGCCACTGCGGGTGATGACGCCGCAGGGTCGCGCGCCGGGTCGGCGGATTGGGGGAGACGGGGGTGACGGGGGTGACGGGGGTGACGGGGAGGTTGTTGCGATCGCGGGCTACGGTTGGCTTTTCGCTGGCGGGTTCTCGTTGCCTTCGTCCTTCGGCAGCGTGAAGGTGAAGCGGGCGCCCTGGCCTGGCTCGCTTTCGACTGTGGCGCGGCCGCCCTGCGCTTCGACCAGTTGCCGGACGATGGCGAGGCCGAGGCCCGTGCCGCCGGAGCGGCGCGCCCGGGAGGGGTCGGCGCGGTAGAAACGTTCGAAGACGTGCGGCAGATGTTCGGGGGCGATCCCCGTTCCGGTATCGGAGACGGAGATCTCCACTTTCGGGCCGCGACTGGTGGCGCCGAGTTCGACTCGTCCTCCGCGAGGCGTGTGCGTCACGGCGTTTGCGAGCAGGTTGCCGAGGATCTGCGCGAGCCTCGCAGGGTCCGCGCGGATCCCGGCAACGTCGTCCTCGGGCTCGACGGAGAGGGTCACGCCTTCTCTCTGCGCGCGCGGCGCAATACCGGCCGCGGCGGCGGTGAGGGCCGAGGCGGTGTCGATGCGCTGAGGGCGCAGGCCGAGCTGACCCGTCTCGGCGGCGGCTAAGTCCTGCAGATCGTCGACGAGCCGTTCGAGGAGCAGCGCGTCTTCGTGTATGGAATCGACGACAGCGACGTCGGGCTTCGTCAACCCGTCCTGAATCGCCTCGATCTGCGCGCGGATGTTCGTCAGGGGCGTTCGAAGCTCGTGCGCGACGTCGTGCACCAGCGCTCGGCGCAGCGCTTCGTTTCGCGACACCGCGTCCGCCATCGCGTTGAACGAGCGTGCGAGCTCACCGATCTCGTCGCGCGAGGAGACGTCGACGCGCCGGGTCAGGTCGCCTCGCTCCATCTCGCGCGCGGCGGAGGTCAAAGCTTCGATTGGTCCGAGGACCCTTCGCCCGACGGCGGCGACGAGGAGGAGCGCGGCCACCCCCGCGGCGGCGACGGCTCCGGCGAGCCACCGGTTCAGGGACCCCAGGATGTCGGGCGCTCGCTCGCGCTCCGGATCCAGTGAAAAGGCCCTGCCAACCGGCACGCCCGCGGCGTCCGTCAGCGGGACGCCGGGCGCCCGGAGGAGCAGCATTCGCCGCACCCCCCCGCCGGACCATTCGATCCGGACTCCGCCGCCCGGTCCCCTCTCGATCGAAGCCCGGGCAAGCCCCGGAGATCGCCCGACGGGCCGGCCGGCGGCATCCAGAATTAAAACGTCGCGTCGCAGCGCCGCGGCCGCCCGGGCAGCGGCCTCGTTCCCGGTCCTCCAGCTTCCGACCCGGCGGTATTCCTCCTGCGCCGTTTCCTGGAGGACGGGTCCCGCCGTCTCGTGGCGGCCGGCGATCACCACATCCTGGAACTTCCGGAACTCGACCCGGGTCAGCCGGCTCGACACCAGCACGAGCGCACCGAGCACGATCGCGAGCACCGCGGCGGTCGTGGCGAGGAGCCGGAACCGCAGGCTCCGCATCACTTCGGATCGTCTGAGAGCTTGTAACCGACGCCGAACACGGTGACGAGGAGCGCGCCGGCCTCCGGGTTCTCGATCTTTTTCCGCAGCCGCATGACGTGCGCGTCGATCGTCCGGTCGAGTCCCTCGTACCCGGCTCCAAACGCGCGATGGACGAGCTCCTCCCGCGTGAACGCGCGTCCGGGTGATCGCGCGAGAGCGGCGAGGATCGCAAACTCCGCCGGCGGGAGGAGCACGGCCTGCCCTCGGACCGCCGCCTCGCGACGGTCCAGGTCGACCGTGACGTGGCGCGTCCGCACAACGCCCTTCAGGTCGCTTTCGTCGCGTCGCGAGCGTCGAAGGACGGCCCGGATTCGCGCCACCAGTTCCCGCGGAGAAAACGGCTTCGTCACGTAGTCGTCCGCGCCGAGCTGCAACCCTCGCAGCTTGTCCTCCTCCGTCGTTCGAGCCGTGAGGAGCACGATCGGGACGTCCGACTCGGCGCGCAGCGCCCGGCAGACCGCGAGACCGTCGATCTCCGGAAGCATGCCGTCGAGAACGATGAGGTCCGGCCGCTCCCGGCGCGCCGCCGTGAGACCCGCGGCGCCATCCGTGGCCACATCGACGCGAAAACCGCCGTGCTCGAGGTAGAGCCGCAGCGCCGCCGCGGTCTTGGGCTCGTCTTCGACGATCAGAATGCGAACGAGCGGGGGGGTCCGGAACATCCGGCCAGTGTAGAGGGGCCGGATGACCGCCATGTGACGATCCGGCTCTTCCCGTTCTCCCCGGTCCCGCTCTCAGGTCCTCAGCTTTTCAGCTCTTCAGCTCTTCAGCCTCTCAGCGCCCCGATCGCGCCGCTGATCCTCTTCTTTTGTTCTTCCGGCGCCAGTTCCAGGGCCCGCGCATACGCCTCGATCGCGAGCCTTTTCTCACCCTTCGCGGCCAGACTTTCGGCCAGGCTGTCGTACACGTTCCAGGAGCCCGGGTGATCCTTCACGTTCTTCCGAAACACCGCGACGGCCTCATCCACCTTCTTCTGGCCGAGAAGCTGATAGCCGTACAGGTTCATGTCGACCTCGGTCGCGAGCTTCAGCGACCGGTCCCGCAGGGCGGCGGCCGTCTTCGCGTCGCCCTTTTTCTCCAGCAGCCCCGCTTTGGTGCGCAGGTTCTGAAAGTTTTCGTTCAGGGCGAGCGACCTGTCCGCCCACCCGAGCGCTTCGTCGACGTCGCCGTCGTTCCCGAGCGACCAGGCGGCCGCGGTGTTCCAGCCCTGCCAGGAAAAGCGGGGGAGACCTCGCAGCTGTTCGCGCAGACTGGCCAGCGTGATCGCCTTCGCATCCGTCGAAACGGTGAAGGGTACCTCCAGTTTTTCCCAGTGCAGAACGACGATCGCGGAGTCCCGGGTCGGCTCGTCGAACCGGTAGGACAGGCGTTCGGCGAATGCGGCCTCGCGCGGCTTGGCGGGAACCCGGAGCGCGTCTTCCTTTGCGACGTAGCTGAAGCTTCCCCAGGCGTTGTGCTGCCGGGAGAACGCGACGGTCCAGTCCCCCTCGGACGGGATCATGTGGAGGCCGTATGTCCCGGACGGCAGCGGTTGACCCGCGACCGACACCGGAGTCGAGAAGGAGATGGTCGTGTTTTCGTTCGCGCCCGCCCTCCAGACTTCGTTCCAGGGGACGAGCCC
>JBBQDF010000418.1:0-3269 GCA_038319475.1 Thermoanaerobaculia bacterium | reverse complement strand
GTGGGCCATCCCGGAGAGCAGCGGGATATCGCACAGAGTCATGGTCGGGTTGGTCGGGCTCTCCAGGTGCAGGAGGCGGGTGTTCGGGCGGAACGCGCGGAGCACGTCCTCCGGATCGGCCGTGTCGACGAAGGAAAATTCCACTCCGTAGCGCGCCTGGATCTTCGTGTAATAGCGGTACGTGCCTCCGTAGGTCATGTTCGAGCAGACGACGTGCTCTCCGGATTTCACGAAGGTAGAGATCGCTGTGGTCGCCGCCATTCCCGACGCGAACGCGCGCGCGCCGGCCCCTCCTTCGAGCACCGCCATGTTCGCCTCGAGAGCCTGGCGCGTCGGGTTCTGCGTGCGGCCGTATTCGTAACCCTTGTGCTTCCCGAGTCCCTCCTGCACATAGGTCGACGTCTGGTAGATGGGCACGGAGACCGCCCCCGTCGAGGGATCGGGCGGGTTGCCGGCGTGGATGCAGTCGGTGGAAAAGCCCATGGATTCTCCCTCTCGATTTCCCTGATCGGCCCGTCGTCAGTCGAAAGCGGCTCGCGCGGATCCGACCGAGAGCTGCTGCGGGCCGCGAGCTGAAAGCGGACGGCTATGTCGCAAAGATTCCCTGCTCCGGATACCGCTCGGCCGCGTCTGGAAAGACCGTCACCACGACCTTGCCGGGCCCGAGGCGCTGGGCAATCCGAAGAGCGCCGGCCGCAGAAAGCCCGGAAGACCCGCCGGCAAGAAGCCCTTCTTCGAGGGCGAGCCGCCGGCACGCCTGAAACGCGGTCGCGTCGTCGACCATCACCACCTCGTCAATCAATCCCCGGTCGAGGATCTCGGGGTAGAACGACAGCCCGACGCCCTCGACGGCGTGGGTGCCGGGCGGCCCGCCCCCCAGGATCGATCCCTGCGGTTCGACCGCCACCTTCAGGACCCGCGGGTTCTGTTCCGCCAGATACCGTCCGACTCCCGTGAAAGTGCCGGTGGTCCCGACGCCGGTGACCCACGCGTCCACGCGCCCGCCGAGCGCCTCCCAGATTTCAGGGCCGGTCGTTTCGTAGTGTGTGCGGGGATTGACGGGATTCGCGAACTGATTGGGGAGCCATGATCCGGGGGTCTGCGCGACGAGCTCGCGTGCGCGCGTGATGGCGCCGCTCATCCGGTCCGCCGCGGGCGTCCGGACGACCTGGGCCCCGAAGGCCTCCATCAGCCGCGCCTTGACGTGTCCGGCGCCATCCGGCATCACGACCAGGCACCGATACCCCTTCACCGCGGCCAGCATGGCGAATGCGACTCCGGTGTTGCCCGAGGTGGGCTCGACGATCGTTCCTCCTGGCGCGATCAGGCCTCGCGACTCCGCGTCTTCGAGCATCGCCGCGGCCACGCGGTCCTTGACGCTCCCTCCCGGGTTGAACCACTCGAGTTTGGCGAAAATCGTGGCGGCGCCGGCGGAGAAGCGCGGCAGCTCGACTAAGGGAGTGCTGCCGATGGCGCCGGCGAGCGAGGCCTGGCGGGATGAGACGACGGGGGAGGGGGGAGAGGACATGCGCGTGCCGGAGAGAAGATAGCAAAGTGGGCGGGGCGAGGACGGCCCGAGGCTTTTCACCAGAGCGCATTTGTTCGCCCGTGGGGTCGAGGGTTAGCGAGATGACCGGTGGACGAGATTTCCGTTTGGTCACGACATCGCATCCTTTGCGCATCCCTGCCCGCGCGTGGGATGCGTGCGGACAGGCACGAATGTGCGCGGGACGGCGCGTGCGGGCGTGGAACGCGCGCAGGATCGAGGGTTTCAGGTTACCCGGTCAGCGGGATTACCGTTTGGTCACGACATCGCATCCTTTGCGCATCCCTGCCCGCGCGTGGGACGCGCGCAGGCAGGGACGAATGCGCGCGGGGACGGCGCGCGCGGCGCGGGAACACAAAAAAAGCCCCGGCGGACGCCGGGGCTCTTGACGAAACGGGTCGGTCAGTAAGCCTGCTGGGCGCGCCGGGCGGAATAGCATTCGCGGCAGTAAACCGGCTTGCCATTCGTCGGGTTGAACGGGACCTGCGTCTGCTTCTGGCAGCCGTCGCATGTCACGTCGTAGAACGTCCTCTCACGGCCTTCGCCCGAGGAGGTCTTGCGCTTGTCGCGGCAGATCTTGCAGCGCTTGGGCTCGTTGGTGAAACCCTTGCGCGCGTAAAACTCCTGGTCGTCGGCGGAAAAGAGGAACGTCTGGGCACAGTCGACACAGTTGAGGTTCTTGTCGGTGTATTGCTGCATCATGAGGGTTATCCGATCTCCTGGGTATTTACCCTGGGGCTTTTGCCCCTTCAGTAGAGAAACTGTTGAGGACTCGATTCCATTTGCGCGCCCGCGTCGTCGCAAGACGCCTGAGGTTGGTTCTATTTTTAGGACCGACCTCCTTTCGGGCGCGCGTACGCCGCCCCGCGAAGGCGTACGGATGGGCGAAGGAGAGTCATAAAAGGGTGGGCGTTCAATTGTACGGGGTTCTTAAGTTGGCGCAAAGTAGCATGCGCCTCGGGGGTGCGCAAGAACTTTCCCGGTTGTGCGGAGGCGTACGCGCGTGCCAGTGCGGCGCGAACTCTCCTGTTTGCAGGACGTCCCGCGGTTCGCGCAAACGGCCGTTTCGGCCAATTCCAGAAAGGTCTTCGGGATGCCCGGTTTTTACGTCGAGCCGACGAGGCCCGCGGGTGGCGAGGAGGCGGTCGCGTATCTCTTCCTCGGAATCCGGCCGGCGAGCCAGGCGTCTCGTCCGGCACGCACGGCATCCCGCATCGCGCGCGCCATCCGCACGGGGTCGCGTGCGCCCGCAATCCCGGTGTTCATGAGGACTCCGGCCGCGCCGAGCTCCATCGCGACGCACGCGTCCGACGCGGTTCCAACGCCGGCGTCGACGATCACCGGAACGCGGGCGCGCTCCAGGATGATCGAGAGGTTGTTCGGGTTCTGAATGCCGAGGCCCGAGCCGATCGGCGCGCCGAGCGGCATCACGACCGCGGCGCCCGCGTCTTCGAGTTTTCGCGCCATGATCGGGTCGTCGGACGTGTAGGGGAAGACCACGAATCCCTCCCGCACCAGAGTCTTCGTGGCCGCGAGGAGCTCCTCGTTGTCAGGCCACAGGGTCTGCTCGTCCCCGAGAACTTCGAGCTTCACCCACTCGGAGAGGCCAACCTCGCGTCCGAGGCGCGCCGCGCGCACCGCGTCCTCCGCGTTGAAGCATCCTGCGGTGTTCGGCAGGATCGTCATGCTGCCGGGCACGAAGTCGAGAAGGGATTCCTTCCCG
>JBBQDF010000417.1:0-3269 GCA_038319475.1 Thermoanaerobaculia bacterium | reverse complement strand
GGAGAGCCGTCGGTCTTGCGCAGGTAATACGCGCCCATGCGGCCCGCGGCCTCTCCGAGCTCGTTGATCAGGAGGGTCCCGCCGTCGTCGGAGAGAGCGACCGGCGACGAACCGTCGAACCAGGAGAGGTTCCGTTCGCGGGCCTCGCCCGGCGCGAGACCGAGGATGCCAGGCTGGCTGCCGTACCGCTCGGCGAGGATCCGCCCGTCGCGAGAGACGTCGTGAATCAGCAGTCCGACGGGCATGGTCGCGAGGGTGCGGATTCGACCCGAAGCGTCGACCGCGTTGAGAACGAACTGGCCGCGTTCCCCCCGGTCGTCGAACCAGATCTCGTCGCCGGATGGCGACCAGGAGAGGCCCTGGCCCCGGATCCCGCCTTTCACGAGGACCGTCTTCTTTCCGGAGAGGTCCACGATCAGGAGGGCGCTGCCCTGGCTCGTTCTTTCGAACGTGGCGATCCGGTCTCCCTGCGGCGAGACCCGCAAACCCCGGAGGCTCCGTTCCGAGGCGTATACGATTTTCCCGAGGGGCAACTCGATTCGATAGCGACCGTCGAGAAACCGCACGACCGCCAGTTGCTTGCCGTCGGGCGTCCAGGCGGCGCCTTCGATGAATTCGGCGATCGATCGCGGCGCCCCGCCGCCGATGGGCACGGTGGCGAGCGTGCCGACCCCCGCCGGCCCCCCGAGAAATCGCTCTCGGAGCGAAATGGCGAGCTCGCCGTTTGGCGAGACGGAGCGGAGATCCGCGTTCTTGACGCCGACGGGAGTGGATTCCGGTCCCTCCGGGCGCGTCGTGTAGATCTCGAGCGGCTGCCCTTCCCACGCGGCGCCGTAGACGACGCTGCGCACGTCCGGGCCGAACCGCGCGGTCCCGAGATTGCCGCGGCGAAACGTCAGTCTCCGGTACGTGGGCGTGGCGGGCTTCGCCGGCCGCCACGCGAAATGCCCGAGCAGGACTGCCGCCGCGATCGCAGCGAGGGCGAGCAGGGCGAGCCCGGGCCTGGCGATTCCCACGGTCGAGCGGACGCCGGCGGCCCGGATGCCTCCGGCGCTCGTTGCGGACGTGCCGGACAGCGCTTCGAGGTCGAAGGCGAGGTCGTGGGCCGAGTGAAACCTCTGCTCGGGGCTCTTCTCCAGGCAGTGACCGACGATGCGCTCGAGACCGGGCGAGGCGTTCTGGTTCGTGACCGAGATGTCAGGCGGATCCTCCTTCAGGATCGCAGACATCGTGTCCGCCGCGGAGTCGCCCTTGAAGGCCCGTTGGCCGGCGAGCATCTCGTAGAGAATCGCGCCGAAGGAGAAGATGTCGCTGCGCGCGTCGGCGGGTTTGCCGCGCACCTGCTCGGGAGACATGTAACCGAGCGTGCCGAGCACGACGCCGGGTTCCGTGCCCGCGGTCGCTGTGGGGAGGTTGGTCGCCTGGGCGCCCTCCTCGGCATGGGTCAGCTTCGCCAGCCCGAAGTCGAGGATCTTGACGCGGCCGTCCTTCGTGACGAAGAGATTCTCGGGCTTCAGGTCCCGGTGCACGATGCCCTTCTCGTGTGCGGCCGCGAGGCCGTGGGCGATCTGGATCGCGTAGTCGATCGCCCTGCGCACGGAGAGCTTTCCGCCGGCGAGCGTCTGCCGGAGAGTCTCGCCCTCGAGCAGCTCCTGGACGACATAGGGCGCCCCCTCGTGCTCGCCGATGTCGAGCACGGCGGTGATGTTGGGATGGTTCAAAATCCCGGCCGCGCGCGCCTCCTGCTCGAAGCGGCGCAGCCGGTCCGCGTCGGCGGAGAAGGATGCTGGCAGCACCTTGATCGCGACCTCCCGGCCGAGTCGCGGGTCTCTCGCACGCCAGACCTCTCCCATTCCTCCGGCGCCGATGGGCGCGACGATCTCGTAGGGGCCGAGCCTCGAACCGGCGGCCAGAGTCACTTGAACCCCTCCGCCACGTACAGCTCGGCGAGGGCTCGCCAGAAGCGAAACAGAACGATCTTCCCGTCCGCCGAGATCGCGGTGGGTTGAAGAAGCATCAAGCCCGCGGGGTCCGCCGGCTTGAGCTCCTTCCAGAGCTCGCGACGGCCGGTCGAGACCTCGATGCGAAAGACCTTCGCCGGGAGCTCTCGGGCGTTCGAACCGACGAACAGGAAGCGGCCGTTTGCCGTCCATCGCAGCGGCCGGTCACCGGTGAGGATCCCCGGGATCGGGTATCCGGGGTCGCCTGCCAGGGGCAAGACCGAGAACCCCTTCTCCGGCGTTCCGACCACGAGAGACTTGCCGTCCGGCGAGAGAAGCTGGGCGGTGACGCCCTCCGGACTCACGGGCCGCGCGGCCCCTCCCTGGAGATCCTGAACGAACGTCCGCGGCGGGCGCCCCGGTTGATTCCCGTTGAAGACGATGCTCGCGCCGTCGGGGAGAAACGCGCCGAAGTCGTTCGAATGGTCGATCGAATCCCTGGGGAACGCTTTCACCTCTCCGGCGCCGGTCGGCAGGAGGACGATGGACGGCGGAGTTGCACGAAGCAGATAAGCCAGGACCCATTTGCCATCGGGAGACAAGGCCAGGGCGTGTCCTTCGCCGAGACGCACCGGCGCCGAACTATCGAGCTGGCGCAGGTACACCGAGTATCCCGGGCCTCCGGAGTTGCCCTGCTCCGTGAACACCACCGTCTTCCCGTCCTCCGAAATGCGCGGTCCATACGACCATTCGAGGCCCGAGAGATCTCTCTCCCTGGCATCGCCGTCGAAGAGCCCGAGGAATCCAAACCGCGCGTTGGTCTGGATGAACAGCACTCGCCCGTCTCGTGAGATGTCTTGGAGGAACATGCCGCTCGGGGTCGTCGCGACGGTGCGTTGCTTTCCGTCCGGCGTCACGGCGTAGAGAGAGCGTGCGCCGCCGGCCCGCGCCGTGAACCAGAGCTCGTCGCCGGAGGGCGACCACGCCATTCCCTGCTCGCTCTCCCAGCCGGTGGAAAGAGTCGTCTTCTTTCCGGCACGATCGACGATCGCCACCGACCCGCGGTCGTCGCCGAAGGTCGGATGGTCGAAAAATGCGACGGTGTCGCCCTTCGGCGAGACGCGCGGCCGGCTGATGTAACCGGTCGTCTCGTAGAGCACCTTTCCGACCGGATACTCCAGCCGGTAGCGCCACCCGGGGGCGCGAACCACCGCTATGCCGCTGCCGTCCGGCGACCAATCGGCATTTCCGACCTCCTCGAGCAAGTCGCGCCGGGAGCTGCCCGAGAGAGGCGCCTGCGCGAGAGTCCCGGTCTTCGCCCATCCCGTC
>JBBQDF010000416.1:0-3286 GCA_038319475.1 Thermoanaerobaculia bacterium | reverse complement strand
GGGTCACGGCCACGGGCGCGGTCACGACGTGCACGTCGGCCTC
Organism: Thermoanaerobaculia bacterium; assembly: GCA_038319475.1. Taxonomy (GTDB): domain Bacteria; phylum Acidobacteriota; class Thermoanaerobaculia; order UBA5066; family Gp7-AA6; genus JALYUA01. The sequence goes on along the minus strand of JBBQDF010000416.1, from coordinate 3,243 downwards.
GAGCCGCGCTCCGACCATACCGACCGGGTCCGCGACCCCGTCCTGGCCGTCCACCGCGAAGTCCCTTGGAATCACATGGATAACTTCGTGGTCCTGGGGGATCTGGACCCCCCGGGCGGCGTCGATTACCCTCGCGACGTCCTCTTTGGTGATCTCCCGGTCCTTGCCCGCCACCGCGACGACGCCCCGGCTGTTGAAAGACCGGACATTCGAGCCCGAAACCCCCACCCAGGCCCGCGCGATCTGCACGCCGGCCATGATTTCGGCCTCTTCGGCGGCCCTCTTGATCGCCTCGATCGTGGCGTCGACGTTGACGATGTTGCCCTTGCGCGTGCCGCGGTTGGCGGAGGATCCCTTGCCGATCACGTCGAGAGAACCGTTCGCGTTCTGCTCGCCGATCAAGACGCAGATCTTCGTGGTCCCGATGTCGCAGGAGACCAGAAAGTTTTCGGGTTTGGACATTCAGAGCACCCGGGACCGTGAGGGGTCAGGCATGAGGGGTGAGGCGGACTCGAGACTGACGACTGAGGACTGAGGACTGACGACCCCGGTTCGCCTGACGACGTCGCGTCTTCTCATCAGAGCGAGTTTCCCGCCCCGTACGCGCCTTCGAGCACGATGCGATCCGCAAAACGCAGGTCTATGGCCCGGGCCTCCCATCCTCGTCGAACAATGAGCTCGCGCGCGTTTACGAGCGCGCGGATCTTCTCGGATGCATCTCGCCGCAGAACACGAACCGGCCTTCGGAAGATGGAATCCATCATACCGAAACCGCCATCGGGCAACGCATCGATTTGCGAGAGCGCGGAGAAATAATCGGGACGTTTTTCGCGAAGCTCTTCTAGAAGTCCGACGAGCTCCGGCAGTTGACGGCGTTCGGCGGAGACGAGCACATACTCCGCGCGATCGGAGCGCGCGTCGTACGGCGCGATCGCCTGCCCGCGGCTGTCGAGCCACAGGAGCCGCCCCTTCTCCCGGAGGAGCGCGATCGGCCGGCGCTCCGCGACCCGAACGGCGAGCCGATCCGGAAATCTCTTCGAAAGAGTGACGCGTTCGATCCAGGGTTCCTTCGCGAGCCGCTCGGCGACCGGAGCCAGGTCGAGCGTCACGAGATTTCGCGAGCGCCACGGCTCGAGGGCGCGGAGGACATCCTCCGTGCGCGAGCGTTCGTTGCCGGAGAGCTCGAACCTCTGGAGCGCGAAGAGAGGCCCCCCCAGGAACTTCGACGCGGCAAATGCGCCGCAAAGGAGAACGACGAGCAGGGAGACCGCGCGGCGCCACCGGCCCGGGGTCTTGACGTCGGCCCGGCCCCGCCGCAGAAAAACCGGTTCGCTATCCACGCCGCAGGTACTCCTCGCCGAACTTGACGATGTCCCCGGCGCCCATCGTCAGCAGCAGGTCGCCGGGCTGGAGAAGACGGTCCAGCTCGCCAGCAAGATCTTTCTTGTGAGGCACATACACGACTTCTGTATGACCGTGTGACCGGGCGGCGTCCGACACGAGCTGCCCGGAAACGCCCGGAAGAGGCTCCTCCCGGGCGGGATAGACGTCCGTGACGATCGCCAGATCCGAGGCCGTCAGAACGCGGCCGAACTCTCCGGAAAAATCGCGGGTGCGAGAGTAGAGGTGGGGCTGAAAGAGCGCGACCAGCCGGCGGTCGGGATAGACCTGCCGCGCGGAGGCGAGGGTCGCGGCGATTTCCGTCGGGTGGTGCGCGTAGTCGTCGACGACCAGAACTCCGCCGCGCTCGCCCTTCGTTTCGAACCGGCGGATGACGCCCGTGAACTCCGAGAGCGCCCTCGCGATGGTCGGAAAAGGGATCGAGAGCTCGCGGCCGACGGCGATCGCGGCGAGCGCGTTCGCGACGTTGTGGCGGCCGGGGAGGCGAAGGTGCACGCTGCCGAGCGACCACGTCTGCCCTTCCCACACCTCGAAAGTCGTGCCGCTCGCCTGCAGGTCGATCTTGCGCGCGCGAACGTTCGCTTCCGGCGATTCTCCGTAGGTGACGACCCTGCGCTTGATCCGGGGGAGTATTTCCCGGGCACCGGCATCGTCGATACAGAGGACGACCGCGCCATAGAACGGAACGCGATTCGCGAACGTCGCGAACGCGTCCTGGATATCGTCGAGGTCTCGATAGCAGTCGAGATGATCCGCCTCGATGTTCGTTATCACGGCGACGACCGGCGTGAGCTCCAGAAACGAGCGGTCGAACTCGTCGGCTTCCGCCACCAGGTAATCGCCTTTGCCGAGCCGCGCGTTTGTTCCGAGAATGCGCACCTGCCCGCCGACGACGATCGTCGGATCGAACCCGGCTTCGGTCAGCACCATGCCGGCGAGCGACGTGGTCGTCGTCTTGCCGTGCGTGCCCGCGATCGCCACGCCTTGCTTGAGCCGCATGATCTCCGCGAGCATTTCGGCGCGCCGGATCACCGGGATTCCGCGTTGCCGGGCGGCGGCCACTTCGGGGTTCGTCTCGCCGATCGCGGAGGAGATGACGACAAGGTCCGCGTCCCGCACGTGGCTCGCGTCATGGCCGTAGGCGACGCGGGCGCCGAGCTTCGTCAGCCGGTCGGTGTTTTCGGACCGCTGCTGGTCGCATCCCGAGATCTCGAGGGGTGTCGAGAGCAGCAGGATCTCGGCGAGGCCGCTCATTCCGACGCCTCCCGCCCCGATGAAGTGGAGCCGGCGCAGGCGGAGGAACCTCACGCCGCCCTCCCGGCCGCCTCGGCCTCGAAAAGCAGCTCGGCGAGCCGCCGCGCCGCGTCGGGAGCCGCCACGGAGCGGGCGGCCGCTCCCATCGCGGCGAGCCGGGAAGGGTCCGCGAACAGAGTTCGGACGGCTTCCGCGAGCCGGCGGCCGTCGCAGGCCGTTTCTTCGACGATCAGCGCCGCCCCTGCCCGCGAAAAAACGGCGGCGTTGGCGGCCTGATGACCGTGCGCCGCGGCGCCGAAGGGCACCAGGATCGAGGGGCGCCCGGCGGCCGCGAGCTCCGCCAGCGTCATGGCGCCGGCGCGGGAAACGACGAGGTCCGCCCAGGCGAGCGGCTCCCAGAGACGCGGCAGGAACGCTTCGAGCGACCACCCGGCGGGAACTTCACCGTAGAGCGCCTTCGTGGACTCGAGGTGTTTCTCGCCCGTCTGGTGGATGACCGAGAGCCCGTCCCCGCCGAGAGTCCGCGAGGCCTCGGCCATCGCACGATTCAAGAAGGAGGCGCCCTGGCTGCCGCCGAACACGAGCACC
>JBBQDF010000415.1:0-3319 GCA_038319475.1 Thermoanaerobaculia bacterium | reverse complement strand
GGTCGGCGGCGCTCTTCTTCAACATCGCGCATTACGCGCTGCGCAGCTGGCCCTGGGTCGTGACGGCTCTGTGCTCGCTCGCGATCTACGGCGGCTCCGTGCGGAACGCGGCCGGCGCGGAGGACCCGGGCTTGAACTACGTCCACATGATGGTGGACTTCCTTCCCGTCGGGCTCCGCGGCCTGATGCTCGCCTCCTTCGCGGCCGCCAACAAGTCGACGCAGGCGACGCAGATGAACTGGGGCTCGAGCTATCTGATGAACGACCTCTACCGGCGTTTCATCCGGAAGGACGCCTCCGAGCGCCACTACGTGCTGGCGTCCCGCATCGCGACGCTTTTCACCCTCGTGCTCTCGATCGTCGTCACCATTTTCATGGACCAGATCAGCAAGGTCTGGGAGCTGCTGCTCACGCTCGGCGCCGGCACCGGGCTCGTGTACATCCTGCGCTGGTACTGGTGGAGGGTGAATGCGTGGTCGGAGGTGTCCGCGATGGGCGCCGCGCTCGTGACCTCGATGGGCCTGCGGCTTGCGGGCGGCCGGATTCCGGCGCTCGATCCCGCCCGGCCGGAGGGGTTTGCCCTGAATCTGATCCTGACGACGATCGTGACGACCGCCGTCTGGCTCACCGTGACCTTCGCGACTCGCCCCGAACGGCAGGAGACGCTGGAGGCTTTCTATCGGAAGGTGCGTCCCTCGGGAAATGGCTGGGCGCCGATCGCGCGCTCGACCGGGCTCGCGCCGCCCCCCGGAGAAATCGGACGGAGCTTCGGCTTCTGGCTCCTCGGGATCACCGCCGTCTACTCGATCATGTTCGCGACGGGAGGGGTGATCTTCCACCTGCCGCGGCAGGCCGCGATCTTCGGGGCGCTCCTGGCCGTCTCGGGGACGCTTCTCATCGTGGGGATCGCGAGGGAGAAAGCGTGATCGCGGCCATGCTGCTCTCGGCCGCCGTCGCCTCGGGACAGGCGATCGCGCCGGGGAGGCTCGCCCGCCTCGATGCCGCCGTTTCCGAGGCGATCGCGGCGCGCGAGCTGCCGGGAGCGGTGGTTCTCGTGGGCCAGGGGCGGCGCGTCCTGTATCGGAAGGCGTTCGGCGACCGCGCGGTGGAGCCGGTCCGGGAACCGGAAACCCCGGACACGGTGTTCGACATCGCCTCGCTGACGAAGTGCGTGGCGACCGCGCCTTCGATCCTGATCCTCGTCGAAGAGGGAAGGATCCGGCTCGGCGATCCGGTGACGCGCTACATTCCGGAGTTCGCCGCCGGCGGGGGAGAGCGGTCGAAAGTGACCGTCGAGCAGCTCCTCACGCATCGCGCGGGCTTTCCTCCGGACGACCCGATCGAGCTCTACACCGGAACGCCGGAAGAAATTTTCGCCCGCAAGTTCCGCGAGCCGCTGCGCTCCCGGCCGGGGTCGGAGTTCGTGTATTCGGACGTCGGGTACGAGGTCTTAGGCGAGATCGTCCGGCGCGTGTCGGGCGAGCGGCTCGACGTGTTTGCGGAAAAGCGGATCTTCCGTCCGCTCGGAATGGCGGATACGGAATTCCGACCGCTTCAAAGAGCGGGCGAGTACCGCATTCCGTCTTCCCGCATCGCGCCGACCGAGCAGAGGGAGGGCCGCTCCATGCGCGGAGAGGTTCACGACCCTCGCGCATACGCGGTCGGAGGTGTCGCGGGGCACGCCGGCGTCTTTTCGACGGCGGACGACCTCGCGAAGTTCTGCCGCATGATCCTGGGCGGCGGCACGCTCGGCGGCGTGCGGGTCCTCTCGCCGCTCAGCGTCGAGGCGTTGACCCGCCCCCGCTTCTACGGCGACGGCGACGTGCGCGCGCTGGGTTTCGACATCGACACCGCGTTCTCGAACAACCGCGGCGACCTGTTCCCGCGAGGCTCCTTCGGCCACACGGGGTTCACCGGGACGGGACTCTGGATCGATCCCGCGTCCCGGACCTTCGTCGTCTTCCTCTCCAACCGCGTGCATCCGGATGGGAAGGGCAACATCGTCCGGGTCCGGGCCATCGTCGCCACCGTGTTTGCGGCCGCCATCGCGGGCGACTCTCTTCCGGCGTCGCGCCGCCTCGCCGCGGCGGTCCCGGGAGTGTCGCGGTCGGTCCTGGCGGGAATCGACGTCCTCGCCCTCGAGGAGTTTCGCCCGATCGCCGGCAAGCGGGTGGGGCTCGTCACCAATGCGACCGGGGTGGCCCGGGACGGCCGTTCGACGATCGACGTGCTGTCGTCCGCGGCCGCCCGCAAGGCGGGCGTGAGGCTCGTGAGGCTCTTCTCGCCGGAGCACGGGCTGCGAACCGACGCGGACGCGCCGGTCGCCAGCGGAAAAGACCCGGCCACGTCATTGCCGGTCGTGTCCCTTTACGGGGACCGTCGGCGTCCCCTGCCTTCGGAGCTCGCGGATTTAGACGCGCTCGTCCTCGACATCCAGGACGTCGGGGCGCGATTCTATACCTATACGACGACCGGCGGCTACCTGCTGGAGGAGGTCGCGAAGGCGAAGATCCCGCTCGTCGTCCTGGACCGCCCGGATCCCGTCGGGGGCGCGGTCGTCGAGGGTCCGCTCGCCGACCCGGAGAAACTCTCGTTCACCGCGTACGCTTCGATCCCGGTTCGCTACGGGATGACGACGGGAGAGCTCCTCGGGCTCTTCAACTCGGAGAACAGGATCGGCGCGAAGCTCGAAGTGGTCCGGATGCGCGGCTGGACCCGCGCGCTCTGGTACGACGAGACGGGCCTCGAGTGGATCAACCCCTCTCCCAATATGCGCTCGCTGACGGGTGCGGCTCTCTATCCGGGGGTGGGTCTCCTCGAGCCGACGAACGTGTCCGTCGGGCGCGGCACCGACACGCCCTTCGAGCTGGTGGGCGCCCCCTGGATCGACGGCCGGCGCCTGTCCGCGTACCTGTCGGCCCGCCGCATCCCGGGCGTGCGCTTCACGCCCGTTCACTTCACGCCGACCGCATCTGTCCACCAGGGAACGCCGTGCGGCGGAATCCGGATCGACGTGGTGGATCGGGAGGCGCTCCGGTCCCTGACCCTCGGGATCGAGCTCATCGGAGCACTGCGCGCGCTCTTCCCGGGCGACTGGGACCGCGCGAAGCTCGGCGCGCTCCTGGCAAACGCCGCAACCCTTGTGCGGATCGAGGCCGGTGAACCGCCGGATCAAATCGTCGCCTCATGGAAAAGCGAGCTCGCCGCCTTCGAACGGGAGCGCGCCCGTCATCTTCTGTACTGAAGCCGGACTACGAGGTCGTGAGGGTCAGGAGTCAGGGGTGAGGCGTACGGCGAGCTTCAATTTTTTGATCAAAAA
>JBBQDF010000414.1:0-3352 GCA_038319475.1 Thermoanaerobaculia bacterium | reverse complement strand
CGGGGCGGGGGGCTCTGCGCCGCGCCCGGCAACCACCACGTCCCTTTGTGCGCGGTGGCGACGGCAGGCGACGGTAGTATCGTTTCCCGATGAAACGCGCCAGGGCGGGTATGGCCCTGTTTCTCCTGGCCTGCGGGGCTCTCGCTCTCGACCGCTCGGACGAGCCCTTTCCCCCGAAGGGCCGTTACAACAACTCGGCGCATCGCTACTTTCCCGATCTCGATTCCCGATTGAACGCCGTCCGCTACGGCCGCTGGCGCGCCTTCGAGATCGCCTGGGTGTCGGGGATCGACCGGCGCCTCGACTCGAAATTTTCCTCCTATCTGCTCGCACTGCTCTCGAGTCCCCCGCGCTTCGCTCCGGAGGCCGATCGTGTCGCCCCGCGATTTGCGCGCGAAGCGGCGCCGGTTTTTCGCGCCCTTCGCTGGGGCCAGGTTCTCGAGCAGCAGTTGATCGACATCCTCGGCTCCCCGGACGCGGCCCCCGACTTGACGTCGCAGCGGCTCAACCGCTCCCTGGCGCTGTATCGGCGGGAGCGGTGGGCGCTCACCGAGCCGCCGGCGCCCGCGTCCGGGGAAAGCGTTCTTTCCGCCGCCCCCGTCTCCGCGCGCATTCTTTCGGCCGGCACGCGGCTGTTCGCCTCGGCCGCGGAGGACCTCGCGGCCTCGGATTTCGGTCAACAGCGATGGAAGGTTCGCGCGACCGTCGCCGAATTCGACCGCTCCTACGCGGCGGACCGGCCGCCGCAGGATTCCATTTATCGCTCGAGCGCGCCGACCATCCTGCAGCGGTACCCCGGTTATGCCGAGCACCTCGACCGTCTCGCGCGGTTCCGGCTGGAGGTGTACGGGGCGCTCCTTTCCGGCGGAGAGACCCGGAGAGCGCAGCGGGAACGCGATGCCCGCATCGCGGACGTCGCGCGGCGTTACGGTATTGCGCCGACGGGGATCCATGGCCAGTAGGCGGCAAGCGGCCTGCGGAGCGGTCCTCCTGTTCGCCGCGCGGCTGGCCGGCGCGCAGCTGCTTTCCAACCTCGAACGCGAGCGGCCCCTTTCGCTCGAGGATGCCCGACCCGTGCCCTACCGCGCTCTGTCAGGCTCGGCCGACTGGACCTACTCCCTCCGGACAGGCAGCCTGAACGACTACGGCCCCGGCTTTTCGGTCCTCTACGGCGCGATGCGCGGCCTGGAAACGGGCGCGGCCATGAGGTGGGTGACCCGGCCGGAGCGCAATGCGGATCGCGGAATCGCGTCCGGCGACCTGATGATCCACGCGCTCTATCAGCTCTCCGAGGAGACGTCGTCGCTGCCGGCGCTCGCAGGCCGTGTCGGCGTGCAGTTCCCGACCGGGCTCGACTCGAAAGGAACCGACATCGAGTTCGCGGCCTTGGCGACGCGCTCTTTCGACAGGTTCCGGGCGCACGCGAACCTCCGATACACGCGGCTCGGCGCGACGGCTCGAACGGAGCGGCCCGAGCGAATCGAGGGCGTAGGCGGAATCGACTTCGTCCCCGGCGGTCGCGGTCTGACGGACACCCTCCTCCTCGCGGATGCCGCGGTCCGCTCAAACCCGGTCGTGGGGGGCCCGGCGATCTTCCAGGTCGAGCTCGGGGCGCGCCGCCGCGTCGGGAGCCAGACGTTTCTTTTCGGAGGCGCGACGTCGGAGCTGACGGGACGGAACGACCGGGCCCGGTTGCGACTGAAGGTCGGGCTGACGCATTTCTACTAGCTGTCAGCTCTAGGCTGTCAGTTGGCAGTTGGCAGTTATTCGCTCGCTGCGATCGAGCCTGAATCTCGAATTTTCAGCCGGGGCGGGGGCCGCGTGAGACGCTCCACGCTGAACGCGCAACGGTCAACGCTCGAGCCTCTCAGTGCCCGTACAGGGGGGCTTCCTCCAGGCACTCGAACGGGAAGTCCTTCTGGCCGCGGAATGAAGCGATCTCCCAGAACGTCTTCTCGCCCTCCCATTCCCGCAGAGGCTGGTAGAGGAACGCGTGCCCCTGGCAGTTGTTCGGCCGCTCGAAGTAGACGATGCTGACGCCGGCGCTTCGAGGTCCGGCACGCACGCGGGTCGCGTCGGGATAGCGCTTCCTGATCACCTCGACCGGGTCGAACGACCACGGGTCCGGCGGTTCGCGCCGCTGCCGCTCCCGAAGCCTCTCGATCTCGAGCATGAACCCGGCCTGGTGGACGAGCCCCCAGTAAGACAGCTCGACTGCCTGACGGTCGGTGGTCCAGGCATCTTCCGGGAGCTCCGACGCGATACGGAAGCGATTTTCGCCGAAGACAAAGAAGGTCTTCAGGGTGAAGCTGCGGTAGCGCTCGGGAAGCTCGCGGTTTAAGAACGTATCCGCCGCGAGCCGGCGCTCGATCCCGTTCGGGTCGACCGAAACAGTCACGGAATATCGCGGAAGCGAGACGGAAAACGTCGGCTCGAGTTTTCCCCGCAGGAGGCGAAGCGCGAGCGTCTCGTTCAGACCGGAGTCTCCCGGGTGAAGCATCTGAAACACGACCTGCGGCCGGTCGTCGAAGCGGAACCGAATGCTGCGAAACGAAAGCAGCTGATCGCAGGTCGAGAGATCGTCGCTCTGCCCGCAACGCAGAGGAACGTGCGCGATGAAAAGCGGCCTCCACTCGTCGCCGAAGCGTTTCAGCGCCACCAGGAGCGGGCTTTCGAACGGGAGCCGGGACCGCGAGACGAAGCCGATCGTCGGCAGGCCGGCCGGCAGCCGAACGACGGTCCCGATGCCGTCCACCAGCACCTCGCTGACGCCGTCGCGGTCGAGGTCCACCTCTTCCACGTGCATCACGCGGGAGAACTCGAGGTCGCGGCTCGAAAAGCGCACGCGCTCACGGGGCATGACTCCCCGGCGGCGCTCTTCAACGCGGGGCGGTGCCTGCGGAGTCGGGATCCGGGTGGGCGTCCTGCCGGGCGCAGCCGCGGAGCGCGCCGCCGCGAGCGCCGGCCGTGCGGCCGGCCCGGACAGCAGTAGCGCGAACAATGTCGCCGTGAGGCCGAGCGCGTCGCGCATGGGGGTTTTCCTCGAATGAAGTTCTGGAAAGCTCGAACATTGTGGGTCCTCGCGGCGGCTTCTTCAATTGGAAATCGGCCGAAAGCGGCACCGGCCGCACGTCCCGTTGATTAAGATGGCCCCGCTTGCGCGTTTTCGACTGCCACATTCACATTCAGCCCTGGCGGCAGATGCACCCGAGGGCGCGAGCGCTCATGACGCGCGGGCGTCCGGACGTGGAAGCGGTGACGCGCGCTCAAGACGATCCGGAGGAGCTGCTCCGCATCCTGGACGACCAGGGCATCGAACGGGCGGCGCTCGTCAACTACACGGCTCCCGAGG
>JBBQDF010000413.1:0-3353 GCA_038319475.1 Thermoanaerobaculia bacterium | reverse complement strand
CAGGTAACCTTTCGTTTTTCGTTTCCCGTTTCCCGTTTCCCGCCCGCCTCTCCGCGGGTGTACCCTTCCCGCCGCCGCTCCCGCGGGGAGGCATTCATGCTGGCGTCAGCATCCGGACATCGAATCGGCGAGGTCGCCCGTCTGACGGGGCTGACGGTCGATACCCTCCGCGTCTGGGAAAGGCGCTACGGTTTTCCGAGCCCGGCGCGGGCCGCGTCCGGCGTCCGGCTGTTCGGCGAGGACGACCTCGCACGTCTCCTCCTGATCCAGCGCGCCCTCTTGCGCGGTTTTCGTCCGGGCGAAGTCGTGTCGAAGGACGCGGACGAGCTCGCGCGTCTTCTCGAATCGACGCTCGAAGCCCCTCAACCGGCCCGGCGGACGGTGTCGCCCCGCGTGGAGGATGCCCTGGAGGACGTGACGCACTATCGCCTGGGCGCCCTGCGCGCCCGCCTCGCAGAAGCGGCAGAGACGCTCGGCCCCGGGCCGTTCGTGCGCGAAGTCGCCGGGCCGCTGCTCGAGGAGGTCGGGGAAGCGTGGGCGTGCGGCGCGATCGACGTGCGACAGGAGCATCTCGCTTCGGAGGAGCTGTCCCTGCGCCTCGGGGCTCTCCTCGCCGCGGCTCCCTCGGACGCGGAAGCGCCCTCCGTCCTTCTCGCCGCGCTTTCGGGCGAGCGCCACGGGCTTGGCCTGGCGATGGCCGCCGTCGACTTCGGGAGCCGCGGGGTGACTCCGCGCGTGCTCGGAGCCGACACGCCGCCGCGGCAGATCGTCGAGGCCGCGCTCGCGCTCGGCGTGGACGCGGTCGGGATCTCGCTTCCCACCGGCACGGATGTCCGCGTGGCGGCGCCGGCGCTGCGCTGGATCGCGGATTGGCTTCCGGGCTCGATCGAGCTCTGGTTCGGCGGCCGCGCCTGCGACCGCATTCCGGGGCCGGCCACCCGAGCGCTCCTGCTCCGCGACTGGGCGCAGGTCGACGAGGCCGTTTCGGCGCTCAAGTCCGCCGTCGGATCCCGCTAACCCGCGCCTTCCGGGTCCGCGATTTCCCTCCGCGGGCGCGACCTCGCTACACTGGCTTCGTGCGCGGCAAGCCTCCTGAAAGCGGTCCACGGCGCGGACGGCGCGCGAAATCCTCCGTCCCCCCGCCGGGCTCCCTCTTTTCCGACGACGACCTCCACCTTTTCCACGAGGGAAGCCACTTCCACCTGCAGAACCACCTGGGATCGCATCCGGTGACACGCGGCGGAGAGAGCGGCTGCCATTTCGGCGTGTTCGCCCCGAATGCGAAGACCGTGACCGTGACGGGCGACTTCAACGCATGGAACAACGAGAGCCATCCCCTCGCGCGCCGGGGCGCCTCCGGGGTCTGGGAAGGCTTCATCCCCGGGGTCGGCGAGGGCGACGTCTACAAATACCACCTGATCTCGGAGTACGAGGGGTACAGCGTCGACAAGGCGGACCCCTTTGCGTTCCGGCAGGAGCGGCCGCCGCGCACCGCGTCGGTCGTGCAGGGGCTGACCTTCGCCTGGGCGGACGCGGACTGGATGGCCGCCCGCGGCTCGCTTCAGAAACCGACCTCTCCGCTTTCGATCTACGAGGTGCACCTGGGCTCGTGGAGGCGCGGACCGGCCGGCCGCCTGCTCACGTATCGCGAGATCGCGGCGCCGCTGGCGGAGTACGCGCGCGAGATGGCGTACACGCACGTCGAGTTCCTTCCGGTGATGGAGCACCCCTACTACGCGTCGTGGGGATATCAGGTGACCGGGTTCTTCGCGCCGTCGTCGCGACAGGGGGGCCCGGAGGACTTTCAGCATCTGGTCGACCACCTGCACCGGGAGGGCATCGGCGTGATCCTCGACTGGGTGCCGTCGCACTTCCCCACCGACGAGCACGGGTTGGGGTACTTCTACGGGACGCACCTCTACGAGCACGCGGACCCCCGCCAGGGTTTTCATCCGGACTGGAAGAGCGCGATCTTCAACTACGGCCGCCCGGAGGTGAAGAGCTTCCTCATCTCGAGCGCGCTCTTCTGGGTCGAGGCGTACCACGCCGACGGGCTGCGGGTGGACGGCGTTGCGTCGATGCTGCACCTCGACTATTCGCGCAGCCCCGGCGAATGGGTGCCGAACGAGTACGGCGGGCGCGAGAACCTCGACGCGATCGCGCTCCTGCGGCGCATGAACGAACAGGTCCTTCGCGCGCATCCGGACGTCCTGACGATCGCGGAGGAATCGACCTCCTGGCCGATGGTGACGCGCTCGACGCACCTGGGAGGCCTCGGGTTCCGCATGAAGTGGGACATGGGCTGGATGAACGACACGCTCGAGTACCTGGAGCTCGATCCGGTGCACCGCGCGTTCAACCACGGCCTGCTGACGTTCCGGCCGATGTACGCGTACTCGGAGAATTTCCTTCTGCCCCTGTCGCACGACGAGGTCGTGCACATGAAGGGGTCGCTCTTGAACAAGATGCCGGGCGATGACTGGAAGAAGTTCGCGAACCTGCGGCTTCTCCTGGCGTACCAGGCGGCCGTGCCCGGGAAGAAGCTCCTCTTCATGGGCGGAGAGATCGGGCAGTGGTCCGAGTGGGACCACGACTCGAGCGTCCAGTGGCACCTGCTCGACGACTCGGCGCACGCCGGTGTGCGGCGCTGGGCGGCGCAGTTGAACCGCCTGCACGCGTCCGAGCTCGCGCTCCACGAGCTCGATTTCGAGCCCGCCGGATTCGAGTGGGTCGACTTCCGCGACACTCCTCAGAGCGTGCTCGCGTTCCTTCGCGTGGCGTCGAACGACGACGCGATCCTCGCGGTCTTCAATTTCACGCCGGTGCCGCGCCCGGGGTACCGGTTGGGCGTTCCGCACGGCGGCCGCTGGACGGAGATCGCCAGCGGCGACCGCCGCGAGTACGGCGGCAGCGGGATTGATAACGGCGGGGCGGTCGAAGCGGAAGCAATGCCGTCCCACGGGCGGAAGTATTCCGTCCTTCTCACGCTGCCGCCGCTGGCGGCGCTTTTGCTGAAGTGCGCCGCGCCGACGAAGATCCTGGAGGCGTTGAGCGCGGAAATCTCGGCCGATTTCCCTTCACAGCTGGAGCCGCGAGAAACCGCAGCGGAGGGATCGGCGCCGAAGATCGAGGTGGAGCTCGACGATCCGGCGGAGCTCGCCCTCCCGGTGAGACGATGACCCGCTTTCTCTGCGTCCATGGCCACTTCTACCAGCCGCCCCGGGAAAACCCCTGGACGGGCGAAATCGGGATCGAGGCCTCCGCCGCTCCGTATCGCAACTGGAACGAGCGCATCACGGCCGAGTGCTATCGTCCGAACTCCCGCCCGGTCGTCGTCGAGCGCTCCGGCGCCC
>JBBQDF010000412.1:0-3368 GCA_038319475.1 Thermoanaerobaculia bacterium | reverse complement strand
GGCCGCGCGCAGCGCGGAACCGCTGGTTGGCCCTCATTCACCGATCCCGTAGACTGAGCCGTTCGCGCGCTTGCCGGAGAGGTGGGTGAGTGGCTGAGCCGAAGGCAGCGTCGGCTATTGCCGGCGCTTCCCCAGCGGCCGCGCGCAGCGCGGAACCGCTGGTTGGCCCTCATTCACCGATCCCGTAGACTGAGCCGTTCGCGCGCTTGCCGGAGAGGTGGGTGAGTGGCTGAAACCAGCGGTTTGCTAAACCGCCGTAGGGCTAATACCCCTACCACGGGTTCGAATCCCGTCCTCTCCGCCACTCTCAAGGCGCCGGAACGTGCCGATCATCGACACCCCCCAGGGCAGGGTCAGCCTGCGCATCAGGACTGCCTCGAGCCGCAGGACCCCCGTCAGAAGAGCGTTCACGACGCGCGGGGGCTTCGGGAGAATCCGTTGCGGGCGGTCGCTCTCCAGGCCCACGATCCAGCGATGGGCCAGGAGGGCGGGGGCGAGCAGCGGGAAGAGAAGAAAATTCATGTGCGAGAACCGCAAGGTTTCAAATCCCGCCCTCTCGAGCCTCGCGCGGAGGGGGCGCAGGTAATAACGGCGGTGATGCTGGTTCGCGACGTCGTGCATGCTCCAGAGCCACGGAAACGACGACGTGAGCAGGAGAAGAAGCCCTCCCGGGCGCACCAGCCGGTGCATTTCCACGATGAAGGCGTCGTCATCCTCCAGATGCTCGATCAGGCCGATCGCGGTGACGAGGTCGAAAGACGCGTCCGGGAAGGGAACCCGCCGAGCGTCCGCGAGTGCCACGCATTTCAATCCCCGGCGGGCGCCGAACCGCAGCGCTTCGGGCGAGAAGTCGACGCCCTGGATGCTGTCGGCGCGCCCCTTCAACTCGTCGATCAACGCGCCCGTTCCGCATCCGACGTCGAGCACGCGTCCCAGCCGGCCGGAGGCGCCGCTCGCGCCGAGAAGATTTCGGACCATCACGCGAACGCCCGCGAACCACCAGTAGCTTTGCTCCAGCTCGTAGTTGCGCTGGTACTCCGCGATTTCCACTAAGGCCGCGCGATGCGATCGCCGCCGAAGTAGGGCCGCAGCGCCGCGGGGATCTCGACGGAGCCGTCCGCCCGCTGGTAGTTCTCGAGCACCGCGACGAGCGTCCTGCCGATCGCGAGACCGGAGCCGTTCAACGTGTGCACGTACTCGGGCTTCTCTCCCTCCGCGCGGCGGAACCTGATCGAGGCACGCCGCGCCTGGAAGTCCTCGAAGTTCGAGCAGGAGGAGATCTCCTTGAATTCGTTTAACCCGGGCAGCCACACCTCGAGGTCGTACGTTTTCGCGGGGTTGAACCCCATGTCTCCTGTCGAGAGTGTCACCACCCGGTAGGGGAGCTCCAGCCGGCGCAGGACTTCCTCCGCGTGACGCGTCAGGGCTTCGTGGATTTCGTAGGAGGACTCGGGACTGGAAAACGCGACGAGCTCGACCTTGTCGAACTGGTGCTGGCGGATCATGCCGCGGGTGTCGCGCCCCGCCGCCCCCGCCTCCGAGCGGAAGCAGGAGGTCATCGCGGCGTAGCGGATCGGAAGCATTTCTTCGCGCAGGATTTCGTCGCGGTGCAGGTTCGTCACCGGGATCTCCGCCGTCGATATCAGGTACATGCCCTCGCGCGTCTTGAACAGGTCGTCTTCGAACTTCGGCAGCTGCCCGGTCCCGAAAAGGGACTCCGCGTTCGTCAGAACCGGCGGAAGGACCTCTTCGTAGCCGTGCTCCCGCGTGTGGAGGTCGAGCATGAAGCTGCCGAGCGCGCGTGACAGACGCGCGCCCGCGCCGCGCAGCACCGTGAAGCGCGCTCCGGCGATCTTGACGCCTCGCTCGAAGTCCAGAATACCGAGGGCGGGCCCGAGATCCCAGTGCGGCTGCGGGGCGAAGTCGAACCGCCGCGGCACTCCCCACGTCCGTTCGACGCGGTTCGCCGACTCGTCCCTGCCCCTCGGGACGCTGGCATGCGGCGCGTTCGGAATGCTCCGCTCCGCGTCGGCGAGCTCGCTTTCCCGCGCGTCGACGTCGAGCTCGAGCGCGCGGATCTCCTCCTTCAACCGCCTCATTTCGGCGATCGTTTCGGGGTCCGGTTTCGCCCGCACCGCCGTCAGCTCGTTGCGGCGGCGCCGCTTCTCCTCGAGCCGCGTGACGCTGTCCCGCCGCTCCCGGTCGAGCTCGACAAAGCGGCCGATGCCGGAAGACGCGTAACGTTCGGGGAACTCGCGGAGAAGGGTTTCCGCCTCGGACCGAAGCCTCTCGCGTGCTAACATGGGCGACGCCGGTTTACATCGCGGCCCGTCTTGAGTCAACCGCTTGAGCCCTCCCTTTCAACTCCCCGAGGTCGATTGCGTCGTCGTGAATCGCGACGGAGGCGACTCGCTTTTCGCGGCGCTCCGCTGTCTGGAAGCCCAGACGGGGATCGATCTTTCGATCGTCGTGATCGACAACGCCTCCGACGCCGCGGAGCGCGAGCGACTGGCCCGGGATGCGCCCGCCGCCCGGGTCATCGGTTTTTCGCGCAACCTCGGTTTCGCCGGCGCCGCGAATGAGGGCATCGCCCGCACCCGCGCGCCCTTCGTTCTGCTCCTGAACAACGACGCGACCCTGGCTTCCGACTATGTGGCGAGGCTCGCGGCGCGTCTCGCCCTCGACGAGCGTCTCGCCGCCGTGCAGGGGCTGGTTTTGACGGCCGACGGCGCCCGGATCGACTCCGCGGGGCTCGAGTGGAACGCCCGGCGCGAGGCGGTGCCCCTCTTTGGAGGCGGCGAACCGTCTTCCGTGCCGGCGCTCGCCTTCGAGGTCAGCGGCGTCTCGGCGACGGCGGCGCTCTACCGGAGAGACGCACTCGCGGACGTGGCCGGTCCGGGCGAGGTCTTCGAGCCCTCCTTCTTTGCGTATTACGAGGATGTCGATCTCTCTCTGCGGCTCGCGCGCGCGGGCTGGCGCTTCGCGTGCGAGCCGGCGGCGATCGCGCGGCACGAGGGCTCGCGCACGGGCTCGCGGACGCCCTGGAAGCGCGCGATCTGGGTCGCGAGAAACCGGTGGCGGACCCTGTTCCGGAATTTCGACCCGGCCCTTCTCCGCCGCGAGGTGCCGCTGCTCCTCCGGGCGGACCTCGCGCACGCCCGCGCTCTCGGCTGGCGGGCGCCCCTGCTGCTCCTGTCGGTGTGGGCGCCGCTCGCGTTCTCCGGGCGGGCGACTCTCGCCGCGGCGGGCGGAGCGCGGCCGCTCGCGGACTGGCCGCGAACGGGTCCCGCCGCCCCCGACCGACTCGCCGGGTGAGCGCGGCCCCGCCTGCTCCGACACCGCAGCCGGTGACCGCGGCGCCCCGCATC
>JBBQDF010000411.1:0-3380 GCA_038319475.1 Thermoanaerobaculia bacterium | reverse complement strand
GGCACACTGAAGGGCCCGCTGCATGGCGGCGCGAACGAGGCGGTGCTGAAAATGCTCCAGGCGATGGGCTCGCTCGACCGGGTCGACGCGGATCTCCACGCCCGGCTGGCCCGCAAGGAAAAGATCATGGGCTTCGGCCATCGCGTGTACACGACGGAGGACCCGCGCGCGACCCACCTGCGAGCCATGTCGGAGGAAGTCGCCCGCGCCTCGAACGACACGGCCCTGTACGACATGTCCCGGCGCATCGAGAACATCATCAAGAACGAGAAGAAGCTGAACGCGAACGTGGACTTCTACTCCGCTTCCGTGTACTCGATGCTCGGAATTCCGGCGGACCTCTTCACGCCGATCTTCGCCGTCTCGCGGATCTCCGGCTGGACGGCGCACGTACTCGAGCAGTACGCCCACAACCGCCTGATCCGGCCGCGCGCGGATTACACGGGCCCCGCGTACCCGCAGCCGTACGTCCCGATCGACGCTCGCTGAGGAACCGGTCGCCGCCTGCCCTCGGAAACGAGATCCGACGGCGAGAAGACCGAGACAACGGTGCCGCCCTTATCCAGGCAGACGAGCGACGAGCTGGGGAATCGCGAGGCTACTTCTCCTCGAAAATCACGTTCTCCAAAACCGTCACGTCGCCCTGGCTTGCAACACCGACAAGAGTCTTGCCCGTCCAATAAGCCGTCTGCCATGGCGTTGCGGGAGACCAACTCACCGGAGCAAAACCGGAACGATAGCGTGTAACGGTTGTATGAGGGCGTCCCTTGTTAGACGCTCGAACGACTGTAGCAGATCCGTCTTTTTCTGCGTGCACTCCCAACGTTAATCGCTCACGAGGTGAATCGGGTATGCCCTCCGGATCCGGAACGGCGAGCGCCTTCACGACCGAAGCAGTCGCATCGGGCGTCTCTGGAAAGATTGCCTTCACCGGCCACGTCATTTTTTCCAGGAGCATCGCTGGCAGAGCTTTCTGGCCTACGACCTTCGATGGCAGCGAGATCTCAACAATAGAAACGTCGGGGACTTGCTCTCGATAGAGGGCGAAGTGGGTCTCATCGATCCTCTCCAACCTCGCGGTGTGAACGGCCTCGCCGATTGTTCGCGCGTCAGCACCAATTGGAAGTGGGAAGAATTCGCCGTGGACGAAGCCCCGCGTGTCGAGAACTGTCACCAACGGAGCTCCGCTTTTCCCTCGAGACGGCAAATAGGTAATTGCAACCAACGAGCTTCCGGGACCGGGCACCAGATCACGGACGGTCCC
Source organism: Thermoanaerobaculia bacterium (assembly GCA_038319475.1). Taxonomy (GTDB): domain Bacteria; phylum Acidobacteriota; class Thermoanaerobaculia; order UBA5066; family Gp7-AA6; genus JALYUA01. The sequence continues at coordinate 2,116 of JBBQDF010000411.1, read as the reverse complement.
GTCAGCCTCGATCAGGTTTCGCCTGCCATGCAGCAGGCTCGAGATGGCGATTGCGTTGTGGGAGCTCCCATTACGATCGACCCACCCGATTGAGAGGGCGAGGGTGTCGCCGTCAGGAAAGAGAGCGCCGCTGTATATCTGGCCAACCGTATTCGGAGTCGGCAGGGCGACATTCCCCGTGATGAAATTCTCAGCCCAAAAGGTCTTCGCGGTCCCCGGTGTCACTAACGTTCCGCCAATAGCGCCTTTTTCCCAAGCGTTTGACTCCAGGTGCACCAGTAAACGGGAGCCGGCCGTGAGGGGAATCACGCGGTGTGCGGTCCGCAAGAGCCGAGCCTCGCGCGTCTCACGTGCTATTTCCTCGACCGAGCGTTGCGCAATTCTCAGAGAGTCGGCGAGCATGATGCCCGTCGATACGCTCGCAGCCAGTGCGAGAACAAAACAACTGCGCCCGCTAGGCATTTCTAACCTCCCCCGTCAGTTACATGGACCGTCGGTGCCGCTCGTCTGTTGCTTTTGTCCTCTCCCATTCTCATCTGGAACGCAGCAAATCGAGGTGTATGTGCAGCAAGCGCTATTCAAGCCTTGAGAGTAGTAGCAGACGTCGTAGTCACAACCAATATAAGCATTCTCCGAACTACACCAGGTCGAGGTCTGAAGACTGCTGGTATAGGTCTGAGGGCACTGGTAAAAAGTACAACCCGATCCTCCGGGGCCACACGGCGCGGGATCGCATGGCGGCTCGGGATAACGTACCGGGCCACCGAGGCCGACGGCAGGTGAAAGCAGCAGCAGAGCGACGAAAGCCGGCAGGATAGACCTCATCACAGCCGCCTCCCCGCCGCGGAGTTTATTACACCGCCCGATGTCAAGTCCACCCTCGGTGCCAGGATGAGTGAGACGGGTACCCACTGGGAAATTAGTGAGCAGGGCGATGAAGTCCTCGGCATCTCGGGCGACGACGCCCAGCTGGAGCACGATGTCGGCGATCTGCGGGATCCTGCCCCGGTGAGCGCCGCCATCCGCCCGCTTCTTCCCTCACTGGAGCTGCCCCGTTTCCGTGGACGGTTTTCGGTTAGGGATTCCATCGGGGGTCCCTGGTCGGGGTGCGGGGCGGAGCCCCGCCCTCCCTCAACATTCGTTGACCGTCGTGGCTGATGTGTCCGTGTTCCTTTCGTGGGCGATGGGCGAGAGATAGCCGAGCGAAGAATGACAACGTCGCGGGTTGTAGAACCCCTCGATTGGACGAGCCGCGGTGCGATTGCGCCTGGCTGATTCCGCAGGGTCCCATCAGCAAGACGCTCAGCCCGAGAATCCGAACCGATTCCACGCCGGTCATGACAACGCTCCTTCTGAAAAAATACGCCCCGGCCCGGCTGATTTCGCCGACCGTCGGAGAAGGGGTGTCGCCAAGAGGTCCCCGCGCAGCGACTCAGCGTTGACTCCACAACCTCCCACCCTCGAGTCCCACGCAGCGATCCGCGTCGACGCCACTCCCTTGAAATGCTGTGCTTTCTCACAAACCCGGGTCGCCGATGAACACGGTGGTTTTGCCCGTGGCGGCGTCGAAGACCTCCACGGTGATCCGGAGGTTCTTCTCGGGCTCGGGCGGGGGTATCGCGTTGATGACCGCCCGAAGCTCGATCCGGTTTTCCTCGGACCCGCCGGCGAACGGAAAATCGAAGAAGACGGCGTGTCCGGAGGCGATCGTCTTCACGTCGCGTCCAACGACGGCTCCCGTTGCGTCGAGAAACAGCATCTCGACCTGGATGGGCCGTAGGCCGGGATCGCCGATGTTGACCGTGTTGATCCGGGCGACCTGATCGCGGGCGACGCCGAACATGCCGGTTTTAAGGTGGGGTTGCGGGCCTGCCTGAGCGATTGTTGCCGTCCAGATCGACAATATTCCTGCAAGCGCGACTGCCGACAGAAGCTTAGTGAGTGTCGATTGCCGTTTCATTCGTGTGGCTCCTTTCGCTTCAGATTTCGGGGTTGCTGATGAACACGGTGGTCTTGCCCGTGGCGGCGTCGAAGACCTCCACTGTGATCCTGAGGTTCATCTCGGGCTCGGGCGGACTTTGGGCGCCGATCACCGCCCGAAGCTCGATCCGATTCT
>JBBQDF010000410.1:0-3383 GCA_038319475.1 Thermoanaerobaculia bacterium | reverse complement strand
ATGCGGAGGGCGGCCTCCTGCTGCCAGTTCCGGCAGCGGAGTGTTGAGCCCCGGCCGGCGCGAATGGAGCGAGGGGCAGTCGACGCGGGCATGGAGAAATAGTACCGGACTACTCCAGCCGCGCGGCCGCCCGCTCCATCGCCGGGCTGACCAGGAATTGGCGCGCGCGTTCGAGGTCGGGCGCGAGCTCGCGGTCGCAGTCCCACGGGGCGACGACCTCGCGAAACGCGCGCCGGAGGGCCTCGAGCGGCCTGGAAGTTTTGAGCGGCCGGAGAAACTCCATGGCCTGGAACGCGGCGAGGATCTCGATTGCGAGGACGCGCTCCAGGTTTTCGACGACCGCGGCGAACTTCCGGGCCGCGATCGGCGACATCGAGACGTGATCTTCCTTGTCGGCGGACGTCGGGATCGAGTCGACGGAGGCCGGATGCGCCAGAATTTTCGACTCGGAGACGAGCGCCGCCGCCGTCACCTGCGCCATCATGAGCCCGGAGTTCAGCCCACCTTCCGCGACCAGAAAGGCAGGGAGCTCCGACAGGGCGGGATTCAGCAGCTTTTCGATCCGGCGTTCCGAGATCGAAGCGAGGTCGGCCGCCGCGATGGCCGCGTAATCGAGCACCAGCCCGATGGGCGCTCCATGGAAGTTTCCGCCGGAAACGATTTCCGCGCCATTCGCGAAAACCAGCGGGTTGTCGGTCGCGCTGTTCATCTCGCGTTCGAGCACTTCCCGCGCATGCGTGAAGGCGTCGCGAGCGGCGCCGTGTACCTGGGGCATGCAGCGAAGCGAATAGTTGTCCTGCACGCGCCCGCACCCCCGGTGCGACTCCCGGATCGCACTGCCCGAGAGGAGCGCCTTCAGGTTCCGCGCGGACGCGACCGCTCCCGGGTGCGGACGCGCGGCCGTGACCCGGGAATCGAACGCCGCGTCGGACCCTCTGGCCGCGTCGAGCGTGGCCGCTCCGGCGACGTCGGCGGTTCGGGTGAGCTCGATCGCCCGCGCCAGCGCGAGACCTCCCACGGCGACGGACATCTGAACGCCATTGATGAGCGCGAGGCCTTCCTTCGCCTGCAAGGTCACGGGCGCGAGGCCCGCGGCGGACAGCGCGCGGCCCGCGGAAAGCTCGCGGCCGGCGGCGCGCACCCGTCCCTCCCCGATGAGCCCGAGCGCGAGATGCGCCAGCGGAGCCAGGTCGCCCGAGGCTCCGACCGAGCCGCGCGCCGGGACGAGGGGGAGCACGTCGGCGTTCAGCATCGCGAGCAGCGCCTCCACCGTCGAGGGGCGGATCCCCGAATGTCCCTTCGCGAGGGCGTTGACGCGGAGCGCGATCATCACGCGGACGCTTTCGTCCGGAAGCGGAGGCCCGACTCCGGCGCAGTGGCTCCGCACCAGGTTCCTCTGGAGAGTCTCGAGGTCTTCACGCGAGACGGCGACGTCCGCGAACATCCCGAACCCGGTCGTCAGCCCGTACACCCGTTCGCCCCGGGAGACCGCGCGTTCAACGACCCGGCGCGACGAGAGCATCGCCCGGCGCGCGGCGGGGGTGAGCGCGGCCCGGACGCGGCGGTTCGCGATTGCGGGAAGGTCGGCAAGACGCAGGTCCGATCCCGAGAGCGACAGAATTTTCATGCCGCGGCGATTGTAGGAGCTTTCCGGGAGGACCCCGCGGCTCCGCCTCGCGCGCGGAAGCAAAGCCGCCACGAGGATCACCGCATCGCCCCGGAGTGGTACCCTGCCTCGTTTTTGCACACAACGGTCGAATGCGCCTTCCGGCGCGAAGGAGTGCCCGCGGTGAAGGTCGTCGCCATCCTCGGCGGTCAATGGGGGGACGAAGGCAAGGGGAAGATCATCGACCTTCTCTCCGACCGATTCGACGTGGTCGCGCGGTATCACGGCGGCCACAACGCGGGGCACACCGTGAAGTTCGGCGACCGGCATTTCGCGCTGCACCTGCTGCCCTCGGGCGTCGTGCGCGGCCGGATCGGCGTCATCGGGCCGGGGGTCGTCGTCGACCCGGACGCCCTGCTGTCGGAGATCGCGACCGTCCGCCAGCAGGGCGTCGAGATCGGAGACAACTTCCTCCTCTCCGACCGCGCGCAGGTGATCCTCCCCTGGCATCGGCTGCTCGACGCGGCGCGGGAGACCGCGGCGGGAGATTCGAAGATTGGAACGACGCTGCGCGGCATCGGTCCGGCGTACGAATCGGCCGCGGCCCGCCGGGGGATCCGGATCGCGGAGCTCTACCGCCCGGCGACACTGAAGGCGCGCATCGAGGCGCTGGCGGCGGAGGCGGGCGGGCTTCTGCGTTCGCTCGGCGGCACCGAGGTTCCGAACACGGGCGCGGTCCTGGAGTCTCTCGGCCGCTCGGCGGAAGCGTTGAAGCCGCACGTGCGGGACACCGGACGCTTCCTGCGCGATCATCTCGCCGGCGGCGGGACTCTCCTCGCCGAGGGCGCACACGGCGCAATGCTGGATCTCTCCGCGGGAACTTATCCGTTCGTGACCTCGTCCACCTGCACGTCCGCCGGGGTCGCCGCGGGCCTGCACATCTCTCCGCGGGCGCTCGACGCGTCTCTGGTGGTCCTGAAGGCGTACACGACGCGCGTCGGCTCCGGCCCGTTTCCGACGGAGCTCGCCGACGCAACCGGCGAGTTCCTGCGGGCCCGCGGAAACGAATACGGCACGTCGACCGGACGTCCGCGGCGCACCGGCTGGTTCGACGCCGTCGTGGCGCGCACGGCGGTCGAGCTCTCGGGCGCTGCCGCGGTCGCGATCACGAAGCTCGACGTCCTCGACGATCTCGCGGAGATCCCGGTGTGCGTCGGCTACCGCCTCGACGGGCGCGAGATCTCCGACGTGCCTCCGCTGGTGGAAGACCTGGTACGCGTCGAGCCCGTCTACGACACCGTGCCCGGATGGCGGACTAAGACGACCGCCGCGACGCGCACGGAAGATCTGCCGCCGGCGGCGCACCGGTACGTCCGGTACCTCGAGGAACGGATCGGGGCGCCCGCGGTGTTTCTCTCGACGGGGCCCCGGCGGGAAGAGACCGTCTGGCGTTTCGACAGCGAGTTCCTGCAGGCGCTGCCGGGCGCCTGAGCCGGAACACGCCTTGCACACACAATTCGCCTTGCACACATCTACCCGGAGGTCTCACATGCATACACGCTCCAATCCGCGTCTTCCGGCTTTCCTCCTGTCGGGCGTCGCGGTCCTCGCCGCGCTCCTTCTGGTCGGTCAGGCCGCATGCTCGTCGTCGACGTCCGCCGGGGGATCTCCGACGGGCGGGACGACCGGTACGACGGGGCCGGCCGGCACGACCGGAACGAGCGGCACCGGCGGTTCGACGGATTCCGGGTCGGGCGGCCGTTACACCACGACGCCG
>JBBQDF010000409.1:0-3384 GCA_038319475.1 Thermoanaerobaculia bacterium | reverse complement strand
GGGTGGCCACGGTCGTTGGCGCCCGGCCGCAGTTAGTCAAGGCGGCCGTGCTTTCACGGCTGTTCGCGGCCAACGGCCGGTTCCAGGAGTTCGTGATCCACACCGGCCAGCACTTCGACGATGCGATGTCATCGATCTTCTTCGACGAACTCGAAATGAGCCCGCCTCCCTACAACCTCGGTATCGGAAGCGGCACGCACGGAAAGCAGACGGGGCGGATGCTCGAGAAAATCGAAGAAGTGCTCCTCGAGCTCGCGCCGGATGGCGTGCTCGTGTACGGAGACACGAACTCCACCCTCGCCGGCGTGCTTGCCGCCGTCAAGTTGCACATTCCGGTGGCTCACGTCGAGGCGGGGTTGCGATCGTTCAATCGTCGGATGCCGGAAGAGATCAACCGGGTGCTGGCCGACCATGTGTCGTCGTTGCTCTTTGCGCCGACCGCGGCCGCGGTCGAAAACCTGGAGCGCGAAGGAATCGACGCCGGAAAAATCCATCGTGTCGGCGATGTCATGTACGACGCGGCCCTCTACTACGGACGCCGCGCGCGAGATCGGCGCCGGCTTCTCGAGGACCTCGAACTTCGAGGCGGAGAGTACTTGCTCGCGACGGCGCATCGCGCCGAGAACGTGGACGACGAGGCGCGGTTCGGAGGGATTCTCGAGGGACTTGCGGCCGGCGCCTCGGAGCACCCCGTCATCTTTCCTCTCCATCCCCGAACCGCGGCCGCTCTCGAAAAGTCCCCTTCGCTGCGCGACTCCGCCCGTGGCATCCGCTTCATCCCTCCGGTCGGCTATCTGGACATGATGCTGCTCGAACAATTCGCCGCCGTCGTCGCGACGGACTCGGGCGGCGTTCAGAAGGAGGCGTTTTTTTTCGAGGTGCCCTGCGTGGTGCTGCGAGAGGAAACCGAATGGGTCGAGCTGGTCGATCTCGGATGGAACCGCGTCGTCGGCTCGATTTCTGCTGAGGCGGTGAGAGACGCGGTCGTCGAGGCCTTCGGGAGAAAAGGAGTAAGCGGGAAGCCCTACGGAGACGGGTCCGCCGGACGGCGGATCCTGTCGATTCTCGAGGAGCAATGGCGCGCGGGGCAGTCCTCGGACGTGCCCGCGGATGTTGGAACGGACCGGGCGTCCGTGTCGCGATCCTGAGCGGCCGGTGCGTCAATTCTCTGGACGGTGGGAGGCCTGATGACGGAAAAGACTCTGGCGTGCGTCGGCGGAGGGTACTGGGGCAGCAACCTGATTCGAAATTTCGATTCGCTGGGCGCCCTCAGATGGATTTGTGAATCGGACGCCGGGAGAAGGTCGTCGCTCGAGACGGAGTATTCGCAGGCGCGGTGCACCGGCTCGTACGAGGAGGTTCTTCAGGACGCCGGTGTCCAGGCGGTTGCGATCGCGACGCCGGCCGAAACTCACGGGGAACTGGTGCGGCAGGCGCTTCTCGCCGATAAGGACGTGTTCGTCGAAAAGCCCCTGTGTCTGTCGGCCGTGGAAGGCCGGGCGCTGGTTACGCTCGCCGCGGACCGGGGGCGGATCCTGATGGTAGGGCACCTCCTGCGGTACCACCCGGCGATCGAGAAGCTGAAGCAGATGGTGGACGCCGGAGAGCTCGGCCGCCTGCGGTACATCTACTCCAATCGCCTGAACCTCGGACGCATCCGAAACGAGGAGAACATCCTCTGGTCCTTTGCGCCGCACGACGTGTCCGTCATCCTGAGTCTCGTGGGCCAGGCGCCCGACGCCGTCCGGGCGCAGGGTGGGAACTACCTCGACGCGCAGATCGCCGACGTGACCGTCAGCCTTCTCTCCTTTCCGAGCGGTGTGAAGGCCCACATATTCGTCTCGTGGCTGCATCCGTTCAAGGAGCAGAAACTGGTCGTCGTCGGAGAGAAAAAGATGGCGGTGTTCGACGACGTCTCGCCCGGCCCCAAGCTCGTCGTGTACTCCCACGAGATCAACTGGAAGAACAACATGCCGGTGGCCGTGCGCGCAGACGCCGAGCCGGTCCAGGTTGACACGGCCGAGCCGCTCAGGCTCGAATGCGAGCACTTTCTCCACTGCATCGAAACCCGCGAGACACCGCGGACCGACGGCGAGGAGGGTCTTCGGGTGCTCGAAGTCCTGGGACGCTGCCAGACGTCCCTCGCGGCCTCCACGGTCTCAAGGAAGCCGCCCGATCCGACGCCGCACTATTTCGCCCATCCCTCTTCCTTCATCGACGCGGATGTCGAGATCGGCGAAGGCACTTCGATCTGGCACGTCAGCCACGTTCTGAAAAAGTCGCGGGTCGGGCAGAACTGCCGCATCGGCCAGAACGTCGTGATCGGACCGAACGCGCGGGTCGGCAATGGCGTGAAGATCCAGAACAACGTTTCGGTGTACGAGGGCGTGACGATCGAGGACAACGTGTTCTGCGGGCCGTCGATGGTTTTCACGAACGTCATCAACCCGCGAAGTGAGATCCGCCGGATGGAGGAACTGCGGCCGACTCTGGTCCGGCAGGGCGCGACCCTCGGCGCCAACTGCACCATCGTGTGCGGCACGACGATCGGACAGTACGCGTTCGTCGGCGCCGGGGCCGTCGTCACGAAGGACGTCCCCGATTTCGCCCTGATCGTCGGGAACCCGGGGAGAATCACGGGCTGGATGTGTGTGTGCGGGAACCGGCTCCTGTTCCGCGACGCGGGAGAAGGTGCGGGGGAGTGCCCGGAGTGCGGGCGAGGGTATGAAAAAGACGGAACGAGAGTGAGGCCGCATGTCGAAAGCGTCGTCGCTGGAACTTAAGGTCCCTCTTCTCGATCTGAAGGCCCAGTACGCCTCGATCCGGGCGGAGATTCGCGCCGCGATGGACCGCGTCTGCGACTCTCAATATTTCATCCTGGGTCCCGAGGTCGCCGAGCTCGAGAAGGAGCTCGCGCTCTACTGCGAGAGCGGTGCGGCGATCGGCGTCTCTTCGGGGACGGACGCGCTGCTGGTCGCGCTAATGGCCTTGAACATCGGACCGGGGGACGAGGTCGTCACGACTCCGTATTCCTTCTTCGCGACGGCGGGAGTCGTCGCGCGCCTCGGGGCTCGCGCGGTCTTCGTCGACATCGACCCGGAGACGTTCAACATCGATGCCGCGGAGGTCGCCGGGCGGATGACGGCCGCAACGAAGGCCGTCCTTCCGGTGCACCTGTTCGGTCGGTGCGCCGAGACCGCCGCCGTGGTGCGGGCGGCCGCCGGCGTTCCCGTGATCGAGGACGCGGCGCAGGCGATCGGGGCGCGGGACCGCGAGGGGCGTTCCGCCGGCTCCGTCGGCGCGATCGGGTGCTTCTCCTTTTTCCCGAGCAAGAACCTCGGGGCGTTTGGCGACGGCGGGATGGTGGTCACCAACGACGCGCCG
>JBBQDF010000408.1:0-3386 GCA_038319475.1 Thermoanaerobaculia bacterium | reverse complement strand
CAGGGATTCCTCGCCGGGAGAGGCGTACGTCGAGCTGTAGATGATGATCGGCGTATCCCGTCCGGCGGGCGTTCGCCGCGCTTCGTAGCAGAAGCGATAGCCGTCCATCCGCGGCATGAGGATGTCGGAGATAACGGCGTCGATCGGCTCGCTCACGAGCTTTTCGAGAGCCTCGACTCCGTCCGCGGCCTCGAGGACGTCGTGGCCGTCGGCGGCGAGAACCAGCCGAAGCACCTTCCGGCTCGCGTCGTGGTCGTCGGCGATCAGGACTCTCATTTGCGGCGGGACGCGCGCGCGCCGGCGCTTGCGTGGATGTAACGGGAAACCTCGGCGGCCAGGCTCCGGGTGTCGATGGGCTTGGCAATGTAGCCGTCGCATCCGGCCGCCAGGACGCGTTCCCGGTCTCCCTTCATCGCGTACGCGGTCATGGCCACGACCACGACATCGCGCGCTCGCGGGTCGTCTTTGAGCCGGCGGGTCAGCTCGAGACCGTCCATTCCCGGAAGCTGGATGTCCATCAGGATCAGCCGGGGCAGGAAATCCTCGAGGAGTTGCAGGGCCTCTTCGGCGGCTGTCGCCGTGCGGACCTGGTAGCCCTCGGCGGACAGCAGCACGCGCGCGAGCTTCAGGTTCACGGGGTTGTCGTCGACGATCAGGATCGGCTCACCCGGCACGGAAGACCTCCTGCGCGCGGGCCGCCGCCGGAAGTTGGGGCGGCGCCGGAATGACCAGGTTCCGCGGAAGGATCGCGAAGAACGTACTTCCGCGCTCCGGGGTGCTCCGGACTCCCACCCGCCCCCCCTGCGACTCGACGATCCGCTTGGTCAGGGCCAGGCCGAGACCGGTTCCGGGGTACTTCTTGGCCGCGCTTTCGTCGAGCTGCTGGAACTCGACGAACAGGCGACCGATGTCCTCGGGCCGGATCCCGATGCCCGTGTCCTCGACCTCGATGCGGAACTCCTGCGGTCCTTCTCGCGTGACGCGCACGTGGATGCGCCCCGCTTCGCGCGAGAACTTGAGGGCGTTGGAGAGAAAGTTGTAGAGAATCTGCTTGAACTTGACGGGATCGGTGACGATTTCCGAGAGATTCGGGTCCACGTCGGTGACGATGTGAATGCTCTTCTCGGCGGCCAGAGCTCGAAGAACGTCGCACACCTCCTGAACCACGCGTCCGAGGTCGATCGATTCCGGCAGGAGCTCGATCTTCCCCGCTTCGACCTTGGCCAGATCCAGCACGTCGTTGATCAATTGCAGCAGGTGACGCGAGCTCGTCAGAATGTCGCCGAGGTACTCCTTGTGGTCGACCGAGACCGGTCCGGCCTTCCCGTCGTGCATCAGCTCGGAGAATCCGATGATGGCGTTCAAGGGCGTGCGCAGCTCGTGCGACATGTTGGCCAGGAAGTCGCCCTTGAGTCGGTTGATCTCCTGGAGCCGGCGGTACTGCTGGATGAGCTCCTCGTTCTTGCGCCGGAGCTGCTCCTCCAGCGCTTTGCGGTCACTGATGTCCTGCGCCATCAGGAGGAAACCGACCGGTTTCCCCGACGCGCCCCTCCGGAGAGTGATCGCCACCAGCGCGGTGAACCGCGTGGCGTCCTTCCGCACGCCCTGGAACTCGCCCTCGAATTTCCCGGTCTGCCGGGCGACTTCGATGGCCGACTGGACCTTCCCGGAGGCGATCTCCTCGGACGCATTCAGGATCTTGGCGCTCCGCCGGCCGACCATCTCCTCCGAGGAATACCCGTAGATCCGATGGGCGCCCTCGTTCCAGGCAAGCACGTTGCTGTTGAGGTCCTTGGCGATGATCGCGTACTGGGTCGAGCTCTGGAGGATGTTGTCGAGGAAGGCGCTCGTCTCGAGGAGACTGTCGTAGTGGGTTCGGAGCTCTTCCTTGAGGCGCTTGCTCTCGGAGATGTCGCGGATCGCGCTGGAAACGACCACGCCCGCCTCCGTTTCGAGAGGGCTCAGGCTGATCTCCACCGGAAACTCCGTGCCGTCCTTGCGAAGGCCGAACAGCTCAACCCCGGCATCCATCTCCCGAACGCGCGGATCCGAAAAGTAGCCCGACGGTCGTGCGGGGTCGCATCCACGGAACCGGTGCGGAATGAGCATCTCGACCGGTTGCCCCACGATTTCGCTCCGGGAATAGCCGAAGATCCTCTCGGCCTGCCCGTTGACGAGGAGAACGCAGCCGTCGACGTTGACCAGGACCATGGCGTCGGGTGCCGACTCGAGCAGACCGCGGAAACGCTTGGCCAGCGCGTCCGACTGGCGCTGATACGTCCGGTGGGTCACGTCGCGCAGGGAGATCACGAGGTGTTGCGGCTCGGTGCCGGCGCTCTCGGTCAGGGTCAGGGTGAGCTCGGCGTAGACGGGAGATCCGTCTGCCTTCCGGCACACGTACTCGAAGGATCCGCAGCCGGCGTCGATACATACCTGAAACTTCGTGCGGGCTTCTTCCGCCCGCTCGGGCACGACGAGGAGCTCGAGGAGGTCGCGGCCGACCGCGTCTTCCCGTCGCAGGCCCAGAGTCGTCTCGGCGGCCCGGTTCAGGAAGAGAATCTCGCCCGCGAGAGAGGCGGCGATCACGGAGTCGGGGAAAGCGTCGAACGAAGGAACAAACCCGGCGGAGTCGCGCATCGCCGTCACAAGGCGTCCGGGAGGACGCGCACGCGAAGCGTTTTTTTGAGGGACGAAAAGGAGTCAGCGCTCTCCGCGGTCGAACAGGGACTCGAGCCGGGGAAGCGCGCGCGAGGAGGAGGCCTCACACATACGAACTCCTTCGTCCAGAAGGCGCCGGGAAACGCGGAGCCGCGATATCTCGCGGTCGATCGCTTCGGCGCGAGCACGCAGACGCAGCGTGACCCGTTGCCCCGCTTCGGGGTGCCGGGTGTCCCGGAGGTGGAGGATCTCGCGGATGTCCTGGAGGGCGAGGCCAAGTCCCTGCGGCCGGCGTATGAACTGAAGCCGGACGATTGCGTCGCGACCAGAGATTCGATGGCCAGAGGCCGTCCGGCGAGGCGCGGGGAGGAGCGCCTCGCGCTAGACCCGAACTGTGTCGGGAGAGACGCCGCAGTGTGCTGCGAGCTCACCAATTTTTGTACCAATCGACATCCTTGTGTGTGCTGGCCCGAATCTAGACCCGGTCCAGCTGCAAGGGGTGTCTTGTCGTCATTATCGCGCCGAAGGGAGGCTATGTGAGGCAAAAAAGAACGGTATCGGCGGGGAGACGACCGCCGTGTCGGACCGCGAACTACAAGAGGCGGCTAGGACTGGCTAGGAGAGGAGACCGGTCTGGAGCGCGTATTGGGCCAGCTCGGCGTTGGTCGTCATCCCCATCTTCAGGATGCGGGATCGGTGCGTGCTGACGGTCTGGGGTGTCAGTTCTG
>JBBQDF010000407.1:0-3389 GCA_038319475.1 Thermoanaerobaculia bacterium | reverse complement strand
ACAGCCCGAACAGGGGGAGCGTCACGACTGTGTGAAGCCCCGCCGGCGCGTCAACCACGAACGGAATCGCATTCACCACGCATCCGACGGTGGCGCGGTCCCCGTGAAATCCGCCGGAGACCCGCAGGTGCACCGGAGGATCTCCGGCAATTTCGATGGTGTCGGACGGATCCTCGACACCGACGGCCATGGTGAGATCGAGGATGACCCGCGGTTCGTCTCCGCCCTGGACCAGGGCAATCTGGTGCAGTCCGAGCACGTGGCCGGGCGGAACTCCGTCCGTCTCGCGCTCGGCGATGACGGGCTCGATGGTCTCGGTGATCTCCTCGATCGCGAATCCGAGCCCGAGGGCGAGCATCGCAGCGGATTCCGAGAGCCCGACGTGGCCGAGCTTCTTCGCCGCGACGCCCGACGCGAACTGTTCGCGCGTCAGCCCGGCGCCGACTTTCGCGCGCAGCGGGCCGCGCCGCTTGGCCGCGTCGACGATCCGGGTGACTTTGACCCGTTCGACGCGGACGCAGGCCGCGGCCGCCGAAAGCGCGAGCCGATCCATGACGAGACCGGGATTGACGCCGGTCCCGAGCACCGCGACGCCGCGAGCCTTCGCCCGCTCGTCCAGGCGGCGCCCGACCCCGGAGTGCCGCAGCTCCGGAAAGGAGAGCTCTTCACAGGTCGACACCACGTGCCAGCCGGCCTCGATCGCCTGCTCGATCTGGGGAGCGACGCTGTCGAGGCGCGACCCCGTGCAGAGGATGACCACGTCCGAGTTCCCCCGCTCGCGGGCGGAGCGGGAGTAGAGCTCGGCCGCGGTCGAGTCGACGTACGGGCCTTCGCCGGAGGACCCCAGCACCTGCGCGACCGACAGCCCGGCCTTGTCGGGAGCCGGGTCCGCGGCCCCGAGGATCTCGACATGGGGCCGCCCCATCAGCGCCTTACCCACTTCGATCCCGATCGGCCCCAGGCCCACCAGCACGACGCGCGCGCGGAAAGGTTTCTTCACGCAGCCTCCTCTGTCGTTGACGCGCCGAACCTTATATGAGGTCGGCAGGGCCTGTCATCGCAGGCCGGCCTGTCATCGGCGTCCTGTCAGGGGCCTCGCGATTCCCGCTTCCGAAATCCCCGAACGCGCATACGATACCGATCCCGATGCGCCGCCTCTCTCTCCTGCTCGCCGCGCTCCTCCTCGCCGGCACGGTGTCCGCCACGGAGCCTTCGGCCCGGCCGACACTCGCGCTGGTGGGCGGGCGCGTCATCGACGGCTACGAAGGCAAGCCCATCGAGGACGGCGTCGTGCTGATCGCGGGTGACCGAATCGTCGCGGTCGGGACTCGCGCGGAAGTGGCGGTTCCCGCCGGAACTCCGACGATCGATGCCCGCGGCATGAGCGTGCTCCCGGGCCTCGCCGACATGCACGTCCACCTGATGATCGTGGGGCACGGGGATTACGAGCACTGGGACAGGACTTACCGTGGAAGATTCGCGGCCGAGATCATGCCGGCGGCCGCGAAGCAGCTTCTCGAGAGCGGTGTCACGTTCGCACGGGACCTGGGCGCTCCGCTCGACGACATTCTGCTCGTTAAGCGCAGGATCGAGCGCGGCGAAATTCCGGGGCCCCGGCTCTTCGTCTCCGGTCCCTTTCTGCAGCACGCTCCCTACAACGACTACGAGAAGGAGTTCCGCTGGGGAGTGACCGGCGCCGCGGACGCGCGCGCGAAAACCCGGAAGGTGATCGATGCGGGAGTCGATCTCATCAAACTGATCGACCAGGACCAGATGACCGAAGAGGAAGTCCGCGCGATCGTCGAGACGGCGCATGCGGCCGGGCGCCCCGTGGTGGCGCACGCGCATCGGGAAGACGAGATCCGGGTGGGGCTCAAGCATGGAGTGGACTGCTTCGAGCACACCGGGCTCGGCACGCAGCCGGGTTATCCCGAAGACATCCTGGCGGCGCTGCGCAAGCGCAATCAGGGACTCGCCTGGTGCCCGACGGTCGAGGGACTCTTCCTTTCCGCCTACACGGCCGACGTTTTTCCCGGACGGCTCGACGATCCGCGCTGGCAGGCGGGTCTGGCCCCGGACATCGTCAAGGACATACGGGAGTCGCTCCGGAACATCACCGGGCTACCGTACTTTCAGCTCGTGCGGCGGCGCCTCCCGACGCTGGCCGCGAAGTTCCGCCAGCTTCGCGAGACCGGCGTGACGCTTCTCGTCGGCACCGATTCCGGCATCCCCGGCAATTTCCACACCGACTCGACCTGGCGGGAGCTCGCGACGTGGGTCGAACTCGGGATGACGCCGATGCAGGCGATCGCCGGCGCGACCCGCTGGCCTGCCGTCTGGCTCAAGCGCGAAAAGGACCTGGGTACCCTGGCGCCCGGGCGATTTGCCGACGTCATCGCGGTCCGGGGGGACGTTCTGACCCACATCGCTCTCCTGCAGAGGGTCGACGTCGTGATCAAGAACGGCGTCCGCGTGCGGTAGAGGTTTTGCAGGGCTTTCCTGCGGGAGGCGGCACCATGGACGAAATGCATTCGGGTGACAAAGGAACGGGCGAGCGCGACCGGGCGATCGTCGATGAGCTGCGCGAACTCGGCCGATCCTTCTCGGCTCTTGGCCGGACGGTCTTCGAAGAAGGGCGGGTGCTCTCTGCGGACCTCTTGAAGTCCGCGCGCGAGGCGGTGGACCGCGCCCGCACGGAGATCGAAAAGATGGCGCGGGAGAAGAGGTGAGCGTTCGTTTTTCCTCCCGCCACTCCCTCGCCGCGCTTCTCCTGGTCGTCGTGGCGTTCGCCGGCTCCGCGTGCGCGAGCTCGAAAGGCCGTTCCGACTCGGGGTTCAAGTCGCTCGAAGCGACGGTGGTGGATCGTGAGCACGAAGCGCCGGGCAGCGGGGGCGCGGGCTACGCGGGCACCGGAAACTATTATCTGGTCTTCGAGGCGAAGGACGGCGAAGCCACCGCGCGGTATCGCTTCCAGGTCACGATGATGCAGTACACCCGCTACACGGAAGGCAGTCACGTCCAGATCGTGATCGGCGACAACCAGCTGAGAGACATCCGCCCCCTTCGTCCCTAGCGGCGCCCCGCGCAGCAGCGCGGAAAGGACGCCGCGTCGTTTTTGGGCGCGCGCGTCCCACGCGCGCCCAAAAATGCCAAAAGGAAGCGCGGGTTAACCGGCTAAATCGCGCGTTGACAGAGCCGCCAAGTCGCTCCACTCCTCCATAGAATCCCTCCCGATGGCTTCCCATCCTCTCTCCGCGTTCCGTGAGCCCGTCCGCCAGTGGTTTGAAGGATCTTTCCCGGAAGCCACGCGCGCGCAGGCGAAAGGCTGGCCATCGATCGTCGGCGGTCAATCGACCCTTCTCTTAGCGCCCACGGGCTCTGGAAAAACG
>JBBQDF010000406.1:0-3395 GCA_038319475.1 Thermoanaerobaculia bacterium | reverse complement strand
CGCCGGGGCGCGCTCGAACGGGGGATATCCTCGCGATTCGACGTTTCGCCGGACGGCCAGCGGTTCCTCGCGATCGTGCCCGAAGTCGTCGTGGACGAGCTCCAGCTCTCCGTCATCGTCCACTGGCACGCAGAAATCCCGAGGTCTTAACACGTCGTCCGGGAGACCGCCCGCTCGTGACATGGCGCCCGGTGCAACTCTTGGGGCGACCGAGGTGATCGTCAGGATCGCGAGAAAGGCGAGAACGCTCGAGACCGTGACGGTGCTCTCGCCGACTCTGAACAGCCTGAAGTTTTAGGGTTTCCCCAGAAGCTCCATCGCGGCGACCGTCAGGGAGGAGGCGCCCATCCGGATCGTCGCGACCCGGTCGGGCGCGAACTGGGAGGAGTGCAGCGACGGCAGCGGCGTCCCGTTCTTCTGCGATTCGGCATAGCGGCCCGGATCAACTGCGCCGATCTCGAACTGAAGGGCCGGAACGCCGGCGCGGCCGTACTGCGAGAAGTCGTCGCCGCTCATGAGCTGAGTTCCCTCGACAACATTGCCTTCGCCGAATGCGCGCCCCAGCGCGGCGGCGATCCGCTTCGTCAACGCCGGGTCGTTGAACGCCGCCGGCGTCGTTGCGGCGACGCGCAGCAGCTCGCCTGTTCTCGTATGCGGCGCGACCGCGTCGGGCAGAGCGCGGGCGAATGCCGGGCTGCCGGGAAATAATCTCGCCCCGGAGTCGGACAGGAGCGCCATGAACCTTCGGGTCACACGGCGGCACGTCGTGGAAAAGAAGAAGTCTCCGAGAAGTCTCCGAGTCCTGACGGCGAACGAATTCGGTGAAAACGCCAGATCCGAGCTTTCTCCGGAGACCCCAAAACCCTTGTTTTTGAGAGTTTTTCGCTTTTTGAAGGCAGGGTCGGTGGTGAGCCGTGTAGGACTCGAACCTACAACCTAGAGATTAAGAGTCTCTTGCTCTACCAATTGAGCTAACGGCCCACGGAGCGCGGAGGATATGCGATCCGCGCGGCTCAGGCAACCGGCGGCGGGGAAGCGAGAATCGCGGTTATCCGCCTCCGACGAATTCCACCACTTCGAGTACGTCGCCGGCCGCGAGCGCGGTCGTCGCGTAAAAGGCCTTCGGGACGATCTCGCGGTTGCGCTCGACGGCGACGCGGGGCGTCGCGATCTCCAGCTTCTCGAGCACCGAGGAGACGGAGGCTCCCTCCGGCAATTCTAGCTCCTCCCCGTTGACCCGCACGAAGACCGCGGTCACAGCTTCCTCCGAACCGGGAACTTGAATTCCGTGCTGCCGATCGGCGAGCTGACGCGGATGACGGCCGCGGCGGCGCCCTCGACTAACGCCGGGACGGCGACCGAGATGGGGCACATCCCATCCGACGCCGTCTGACCCTGGAAAACGACCGCCGGTTTCTGGATCGTCGAGAGGATCCGGATCTGCACCGACGCGCCGGCGACGGGCTGCTTGGAGAGGGAGGACATTGCCTTCATCTTCAGCGCGGTCTCCTTCCCCGAAACGAAGTCCGGCACGGGGGAAAACGAGCAGTCGATCTGATCGTGCGCGAGCTCCGACGCGAGGTAATCGAGGATCACCTGATCGAGCGTTCGGTCGCCGGGCGCGCCCGGGTCTTCCTGCTCCTCGGCCTCCCCACGCGGCGCTTCCTCTCCGGCGGGCGCTCCGTCGGGCCTCTTCAGGGCTCCGTCCGGACCGTCGAAGCGGCCGCGCTGGATCGCGGCAATCATGGTCCGGTGCTGCTGCTCCATCAGCTCCTGCACGGACTTGTCGTCGCGTCCCGTCTGGACGACCTCGGCGTAGGAGGTCTTGCGCGTCGCGAGGATCTGACCCCCCACGTAAACGAGTGACTCGATGTGCGGAGACGTGTCGCCCTTGTCTTCCGTCTGGATGTGGAAGACCCGGTTGTTGTGCTTGACGTCCGTGTTGTAGCCGGTGATCACCGGGTGGAATTGTAACCGCCCGCCTCCGCCGTCCGGGTTCAGACAGGCTCGAAATGCGCCGTGAAGTGGCGCAAAACAGGCGCCTGCTTCGCGATCCGTATCCCCCGGAGAGTCTCCGGATGCCGGTGGATGCGCACGAGAACGTCCGCCACGTACTCGAGGTGGCTGTTCGTGTAGACCCGCCGGGGGACGGCGAGCCTCACGAGGTCCAGGTCCGGCAGGACCTCTTCACCGGGCCGCGCCGGGTCCGGACGCCCGAACATCACGGCGCCGATCTCGACCGCGCGTATTCCGCCTTCGACGTAGAGCGCGATCGTGAGCGCCTGCCCCGGATACTGCGACGGCGGGATGTGCGGCGCGAAGGCCCTGGCGTCGACGTACACCGCGTGCCCCCCGATCGGTTCCACGACCGGCACGCCCTCGGCGGCGAGCGCGTCGCCGAACCGCGTGACCTGCCCGACGCGAAAGGCGAGGTACTCCTCGTCGAGGACCTCTCGGAGCCCGATCGCCACGGCTTCGAGATCCCGCCCGGCCAAACCGCCGTAGGTCGGGAACCCCTCGATCAAGATCAGCTTGTTTTTCAGCCGCTCGACCCACGTCTCGTCGCGGAGCGCGAGAAAGCCGCCGATGTTGGCGAGCCCATCCTTTTTCGCGCTCATCGTGCAGCCGTCGGAGAGTGAAAAGATCTCGCGCACGATCTCCGCGACGGGCCGGCTCGACTGTCCCGGCTCCCTCTCGCGCACGAACCAGGCGTTTTCCGCGAACCGGCAGGCGTCAATGAAGAGCGGCACACCGTACCGGTGGCAGACCTCGCTCGTCGCGCGGACGTTCTCGAGGGACACGGGCTGCCCGCCCCCGGAGTTGTTCGTGAGCGTCAGGAGCACGAGGGGGACGCGGCCCGGGTTCCCGGCCAGGCAGGCCTCCAGCCGCTCGACGTCCATGTTCCCCTTGAACGGGTGGCGAGCGCGGGGATCCCGTCCCTCCGGAATCACGAGATCGATCGCGGTGCCGCCGTTCACTTCCACGTTCGCGCGGGTCGTGTCGAAATGTGTGTTGTTGGGAACGAGGTCCCCGGCCCCGAGCACGGTCGAAAAGAGGAGGTTCTCGGCAACGCGCCCCTGGTGCGTCGGGATCACGTGCGGGAACCCGAAGATCTCCCGGACCGTCTTCTCGAAGTGGAAGAAGTTGCGCCCGCCCGCGTACGACTCGTCCCCGCGCATCAGCCCCGCCCACTGCGAGTCCGACATCGCCGAGGTCCCCGAGTCCGTCAACAGGTCGATGTAAATGTCCTCGGAGGCGAGCCCGAAAACGTTGTACCCGGCTGCGCGGAGCCTGGCCGCCCGCTCCTCCCGTCCGGTCCGGCGGATCGGCTCGACGACCTTGACGCGCCACGGCTCGGGAGAAAAGCGCGACATGAGCGAAAAGCTATCAGCTCC
>JBBQDF010000405.1:0-3396 GCA_038319475.1 Thermoanaerobaculia bacterium | reverse complement strand
GCGCCGGGCGCTCTGCCGGTCTCCGGACGGGTCTCGACTCCCGGGTCTCTTCTGCGGCTGTATCTCGAGGAGATGCACCGCGCCCCGTGGGACCCCGCCGGCCGCGGGACGATCGAGCACGGCCTGCGCCTGATCGCGCTCTCCGGATGGCTGCTCGCGTCGCTGCTGCTCCTGTGGCTCTTCGGGTCGCCCTTCGCCCGTGCCGCGGCCGCGGCGGAGCGCGACTGGTCGGGCGCGCTGCTCGGCGGCGCCCTCGGAGTGCTGACGCTTTTTCTGGCGGCGGCGGCCGCGCTGGCGCTTCTGCCCTCTTCGGTCTCGGTTCCAATCGCTCTTTCCTTTGCGGGGCTCGCGGTCGTCGCGAAGATTTTCGGAATGGCCGCTCTCTTCCTCCTGCTCGGCCAGAAGGTCCTGAGAAACGTGTCGCCGGGGAAGCGCCCGGCGGCGCTGGCCTGCGGCTTCGGACTGCTGGCCGCCGCTTCTTTTCTCCCGCTGGTCGGAGGCATGCTCTGGAGCGCGGCGTCGGTCGTGGCTGTGGGCATCGCGTTCTCGTCCCGATTCGGAACGCCCAGGCTTCGCGTCGCGCTCCCGGCCTGAGGTCGGCAGTCTCCGGTTTTCGGTTTTCGGTTTTCGGTTTCGTTTATGCGGGAGTCGCCCGATTAGCGATTAGCGATTAGCGATTAGCGATTACCGATTACCGATTACCGATTACCGATTACCGATCCGCGATCCCGAGTCTCGCTCCCGATGGTCGCTCGGCTCCCGGCCCCATCCCCGGCCTTTGCGCCGCGCCCGCCGTCCGCCATAGAGTCAGCGTTTCATGGACATCCGGACCCTGGCGGTCGTCGGCGCGGGACAGATGGGCGGCGGCATCGCCCACGTGGCGGCCGCGGCCGGCCTCGAAGTGACCCTCGCGGACGTCGAAGAGTCTTTCGTCCACCGGGCGCGCGCGACGATCGAGAAGAACTTCGACCGGGAGATCGCGAAGGGAAAGAGGACTCCCGAGGAAAAATCGGCGGGTCTGGCCCGGTTGAAGGAAACGACGGACCTGGGCGCGCTCGCCGGCGCGGACCTCGTCATCGAGGCGATCGTCGAAAACGAGCCCGCGAAAGCCGAGCTCTTCCGCAAGCTCGACACGCTCTGCCCTCCCGGGACGATCTTCGCTTCCAACACCTCGTCGATCTCGATCACACGCCTGGGCGCGGTGACGGGGCGGCCCGACCGCGTGATCGGCATGCACTTCATGAACCCCGTGCCGGTGATGGCGCTCGTCGAAGTGATCCGCGGCATCGCGACGTCCGACGCCACCGCCGCCTCGGTCGAGTCGCTCGCGCGCCGCCTCGGAAAAACTCCGGTGTTCTGCAACGACGACCCCGGCTTCGTCTCAAACCGCGTGTTGATGCCGATGATCAACGAAGCCATCGAGGCGCTGAGGGAAGGCGTCGCCACGCGGGAGGCGATCGACACCATCCTGAAGCTCGGTATGAACCACCCGATGGGTCCACTGACGCTCGCGGACTTCATCGGCCTCGACACCTGCCTTTCGATCCTGCGGGTGCTCCAGAACGGATTCGGCGACCCGCGGTACCGTCCGAGCCCTCTCCTGGTGAAGATGGTCGACGCCGGCTGGCTCGGCCGCAAATCCGGTAAGGGCTTTTACGACTACCCGCCTGTTCCTGCCGCGCCGCCCCGAACGCCGAGAGCTGACAGCTGAGCGCTGAGAGCTGAATGTTCTGCCAGGTCTGCGGGCTCAAGAATCGCGACGACGAGGAGCTCTGCGAACGCTGCCACTCCAAGCTGCTCGTGCTCTCCGGGGTGGGCGTGGTCGACGAGGCCGGGGAGCCGGCGGAAGAGATCCCGTTCGACGAGCATCTGCTCGAGCGGATTTCGACTCTCGAGGACGTGGTCAAGCGCACCGCGGAGGCGTTGAAAACGCTGCTCGAATCGGTCGCGAATCTGGAAAAAAACCTGTTCGTCGCTCACACGGGGATTCTCGCGCTGCAGGAAACGCTGGAGCGCTCCGGAACGGTGCGCTCCGAAGAGGTCCTGGATCTCTGGGAAACGAAGATGGACGATCGGATGCAGGCGGTCGAGAAGAAGGACCGTTTCCTCGAGCGCCGCGACCGGATCGTCGCCGGATACGCCGGGCTCGATCGCGAGGGATTCGTGCGGCGGCTGCGGCAGGCGGAGTTCGCGATTCTGGCGCTCGACTCCGACCGGGGAGTCAAGGCCCTCGAGGAGCTCTCTCGATCGGACCGGCAGAACGTGGAGCTCGCCTTCTATCTCGCCGAGACTTACTTTTCCGGCGGAGACTTGAAGCGCGCGGCGATTTTCTTCAAGCGCATCCTGGCCGTCGAAGCGACGCACTTCGAATCTCTCGTCTATTCCGGGATCGCCGCGTCGGAAGAGGGCGACGCGGGCAACGCCGAGTCGCTCTTGAAGCGGGCGATCGAGCGTAAGCCGGACGCCTTTCTGCCGCATTTCGCGCTGGGCGCGCTCTACGCGAACGGCTCGCGGTGGAACGAGGCGGAGCGGGAGCTGCGCCGCGCGCTCGAATCCGCGCCCGTCATTTCGGCGCAGGTCCTTCTCGGCACCGTCCTGCGGGAGAAGGGCGAATTGAATCGGGCGATCGCCGCATTCGAGGAGGCGCACCGGGACCAGCCGGAGTCTGAAGAAGCCATCTTTCAGCTGGGGCTCTGCTACCTCGAGAAAAACTGGACGAAGCGGGCGCTCGACTGTTTTCAGCAGGCGCTCGAGAAAAACCCGAAGCGGCTCGAGTACCAGGAGGCCGTTCGCCTCCTCGAGCGCCGGCGCCGTTATTCTCTGCCGCGCGTGAACGGGCCGGGAGGAGACGCCTACCGGCAGGCGGAGGAAGCCGTGACTCTCGGCTCGCTCCGGACCGCGCACGCCCTCTACCGCAAGGCCCTCGAGGCCGAGCCCGGCAATTCCACGATCCGGATCTCGTTCGCGCTTCTCTCCGCGTCTCTCGGTCTCTGGGAAGAAGCGATCGCGGCGTGCCGCGCGGTCCTGGCATCGGAGCCCGAGGACGTCGTCGCCGCGGCGGCCTGCTCGACGCTGGCGGAAGCGCTGCGCGCGGAGGGGAAGACCGAACAGGCGACGCAGTTCGTTCGCGAGTTTCTGGAGAGCCATCCATCGAAAACGTCGCAGGCGATCGGATACTACGAGCTCGCAACGGCGCTGGCCGAGTCCGGCGAAGACCTCGATTCCGCGCTGGAATATGCGGGCCGAGCGCTCGCCGCCGCGCCCGACGAGCTGAAACCGTACCCGCTGGCGGCGCTCGGGTGGGTCCACTACAAGCGCAGCGAGTTCGACCGCGCCGTCGACTGCCTGCGCAAGTCGAGCGAGCGCGCCGCGCAGCCCACGACGTTCCACCATCTC
>JBBQDF010000404.1:0-3400 GCA_038319475.1 Thermoanaerobaculia bacterium | reverse complement strand
CTGACGACGCTCGTCGAACGAGGCCGCGCGGCGACGATCCGCTCGCTCGAGCGCGCGGGCCTCAAAAACCTGTACCTGGTCCGCGGGCCCGGCGCGGGGCAGGCGCGGGGTCTCGCTTTCGACGACGTCGACCGGCTGCGCGCGGTCCTTCCGGTTCAGGCGGCGGTCGGCATCCGGATGTCGCGCCGGACCGTGCTCGCCGGAGGCGTGCCGTTCGACGCGCCCCTTTATGCCGTCTCGGGGCCACTCCCGGCGCTCTTTTCAACGCGGGTCGCGGCGGGACGGCCGCTCGGCGACCTCGACGTCGCGCGCAAGTTGCCCTTCTGCGTCATCGGCAGCGCCGTCGCGCGCGCCGCGCGGCTCTCTCCCGCCGTCGGCGGCGTGCTCGCCATCGGGCAGCGAAGCTACGAGGTGGTGGGCGAGCTCGCGTCGGCCGCCCTTGAAGGCGCAGCGGCGGGAGAGCTCCCCTCCTTCGACTGGAACCACGCGATCGTCGTGCCGCTCGGGGTGGAGCCCGAGCCCGCCGCGGAACCGGACGGCCGCTATCCCTTAGACGTCGCGGTCCTCGAGTTTCCCTCGGCGGCGGACGCGGATGCCGCCGCCGCCGCCGCGCCCCGCATCGACCCGTCCCGCTGCGGTCCGGGAGGCGCGATCCGGGTCGCCTCTCCGATCCAGACGCTCCGTCAGTACCGGCAG
The DNA here is from genome assembly GCA_038319475.1 of Thermoanaerobaculia bacterium. Classification (GTDB taxonomy): domain Bacteria; phylum Acidobacteriota; class Thermoanaerobaculia; order UBA5066; family Gp7-AA6; genus JALYUA01. The sequence continues at coordinate 2,704 of JBBQDF010000404.1, read as the reverse complement.
GCGAGGAGCACGTTCGACCGCATCGTCTTCGTCGTCGGTCTTCTGACCGCGGCCTCCGCGGTGCTCGGCATCTCGAACCTCCTCTCCGCGTCGGTGCTCGCGCGGCGCAGGGAGATCGGCCTGCGCCGCGCCGTCGGCGCGAGGAGCCGGGACATCGTTCTCCAGTTCCGGCTCGAGGCGGCGCTCCTGGGTCTTCTGGGCGGCGGGGCGGGTCTTCTCGCCGGATGGACCATCGGGCTCGCCAGCGTCGATCGATCCGCCGGAGGCTCCTCGCTGTCGCTCCTGACGTTCTCCGCTCTCGCCATCGCCTGCGTCGCGGCCGGCGTGATCACCGGGATCCGGCCCTCGCGCCGCGCCTCCCGCATCGATCCGGCCGCGGCGCTCCGGGAAGGCTGAGGCGCGCCGCTGACCGGCTTTCGCCTTCGCGCGGCGCTTCTCGCCTGCCTTGCCGTTCTCGCGCTGCCCCGGGCCGCGCGGACGCAGGAGCCGCCCCCGCCCGGCGTCCCGGTCCTGACGATCGGAGAGGCGCTGCGCGCCGGCCTTCAGCGCAACCCGGATCTCTTGAACGGCCAGGACGCGCTTCTCTCGACGCGCATTGCCGAACGCGGAGTCGTCGCCGGTTACCTCCCGCAGGCTGTTCCGTTCTTTCAGCTCGACCGCAGCCGGGACTCCAACGTGCGGACGGAGACGTACGGCGTCCTCGCCTCCGAGCAGTTTCCGTTCGGGACGCGCCTGGAAGCCGAGGCCCGCGTGAATCGCAATTCCGGCGACTTCCCCGGTGATCCGTACGCTTCCGATTACCGCCTCACCCTGACGCAGCCGCTTCTCGGCGGCGCGGACCCGGCCGTCACGCGCGAGCCGCTGCGTCAGGCGCGCCGGTCGACGTCGGGGCAGGAGCGCGCGGTCGAGGTGCTGCGGCGGCGCTCGGTGATCGCGATTTACTCGGCGTATCTCGGTGTCGCGCGCCAGGAGGACGCGCTGCGCTTCGAGAGCGAGCGTGTCGACCGCGCGCGCCGTCTCACGGAATTTTCGCGGGCCCGGTTTGCCGCAGGAAGCCTGTCCCGGCTCGACGTTCTGCGCGCGGAGCAGCAGGAAGCGCTGGCGATCGTCACGAAGAACGACGCCGCGAACCTGGTCGAAGATTTTCGCGACGCCCTCCGGCGCGCGGCAGGCCTCCCGCCGGACCTCCAGTTCGTCATCGCCGCTCCCGCCGATGTTCCCGAGGCGGAGAGCGATGCCGAAACGGCCGCCGCCGAAGTCGCGGATCGCCGCCCCGAGGCGAGGGAAGCGCGCGACGCCGTCGTGGATGCGGAGTTCGCGGTCAGGATCGCGAAGAGCCTGGAGCTCCCCTCGCTCGACGGCGTTCTGACCTACGACGCGGCATCCTCGAGCGCCACGGCCGGGGACGCCCTGCGGCCGCGCAACGCCGCCCTCCTGTTCGGACTGCGCTCGCGTTATGGCCTCAATTCGATGCTGCTGCACGCGCAGCGGCGGGAGGCGGAGATCGCGCTCTCAACGCGCAAGCGCAACTACCAGCTCTTCTTAGACGACCTCGTCCGGGAAGTGCGGCGCGCGTACCGGCGCCTGGACGCGCTGCGCCGCAACTGGGAGATCGCCGCCCGGAACATGCGTGCGGCACAGCTCCAGGTCGAAGTCGCCCAGTTGCGATTCGAGAAGGGGTTATCGGACAATTTCAACGTGGTCGACGCCGAAACCCTCTACAACTCCGCGCGGCTGTACGAGCTCGACTCGCGGTTCAACATCCTGCTCGCGCGGCTCGACTGCCTCTTCTCGGCGGGGCGCCTCGACGTCCTCCCGTTTCTGCAACAGCCGTGAACCGCGCCGGAGAGCTCGCCGCGCGGAAGGGGCCGGTCTGAGCGCCCGGGCCTCGCGTCTCGAGGCGGTGGCTGTTTCCTTAGGCGCCATCGCGAGAGAGGCGCGCCGCCGCGTTGCCCGGCGTCCGGCGCTCTGGGGAGGAGCCGCGGCCGCCGCCCTTCTCCTTCTGTGGGGCGCCTCGCGGCTGACGACCGGTCGCGGGCCCGGCGAGGCGGTCGTGCGGCGCGGCACGCTCGAGCCCTCGGTCGCCTTAGTCGGAGCGCTGACCCCCGAGCGCTCCGATTCGTACGGCGCCCTCGTGCCGGGAGTCGAGCTCAAGATCCTGTGGCTCGCGGAAGAGGGAACGCTCGTGCGCGCCGGAGACCGGCTGATCGAGTTCGATCCCGCCCCGTTTCAGAAGGACCTCGACACGGCGCGGGCACGGGCGCGCGAGCTCGCCGGCGAGGCGGATCAGGCGCGCCTCGGCCGCGACGCCGTTCGACTGAAGAACGCCGCGGGGCTGCACGAGAAAGCGACGTCGGCACAGGACTCCGCCCGCGACTTCGACGCGACCGTCAACACGACGGCTCCGCTGACCTCCCAGGAGTCGCTGCACGAGGTCGGCCAGCGGGAGCGGACGCTCGAGGAGGCGGAGACGCGCCTGGCGGGGCTCGAGAAGTTCGTCGCGCAGGGATACATCTCGCAGGAGGAGTACCGGGCCGCAAAGTCCCGGCGCGACCAGGCCGCCGCGGACCTGCAGCTTTCGCGCGCGCGGCACTCGGCGCTCGTGCACCAGACGAACCCGGATCTGATCCGCCGCAAATCCGAGGAGGCGGAGACCGGCAGACTGCAGCTCGACCTCGAGCAGCAGCGCTCGCGCGTCGAGCTC
>JBBQDF010000403.1:0-3401 GCA_038319475.1 Thermoanaerobaculia bacterium | reverse complement strand
GAGGGGTTTGGAGGCGAGCATGGCGAGCGAAGTCCAGGTCCTCGGGAGGTCGCCGGCGTCCGCGGAATCGGTCTTGTCCCCCGAAGCGCTGGCGTTCCTGGAGAAGCTCTCGCGCCGGTTCGAGCCCACGCGGCAGGACCTCCTCCGCCGCCGCGCCGCGAGGCAGGCGCGCTTCGACGCGGGGGAGCTTCCCGACTTCCTGCCCGGGACGGCCTCGGTGCGGATGGATGGCTGGACGGTGGCTCCGACGCCCCCGGATCTCGAGCGCCGATGGGTCGAGATCACGGGCCCCGTGGAACGCAAGATAATGATCAACGCGCTGAATTCCGGCGCCGACGTGTTCATGGCGGACTTCGAGGACTCCCTCTCGCCCACGTGGGACAACGTCGTCACCGGTCAGGCGAATCTTATGGACGCCGTCCGCGGAGAGATCGCCTGGGATGCCCCCGAAGGGAAGAGCTACCGGCTGAACGATCGCGTGGCCACGCTCCTGGTCCGGCCTCGCGGCTGGCACCTTCCGGAGAAACACGCGCAGGTGGACGGTCGGCCGATCTCGGCGAGCCTCTTCGATTTCGGCCTGTACGTCTTCCACAACGCCAGGGAGCGCATGGCGCGGCGCACCGCCCCCTATTTCTACCTTCCCAAGATGGAGAGCCATCTGGAGGCCCGGCTCTGGAACGACGTCTTTCTCTTCGCGCAGGAAGAGCTCGGGATTCCCCGCGGCACGTTCCGCGCGACCGTCCTGATCGAGACGCTCCCTGCGGCGTTCGAGATGGACGAGATTCTCCACGAGCTACGCGAGCACGCGAGCGGCTTGAACGCGGGGCGCTGGGACTACCTCTTTTCGACGATCAAGACGCTTCGCGAGCGGAAGGATCTCGTGCTCCCCGAGAGGGCGCAGCTGACGATGACCGTGCCCTTCATGCGCGCCTACACGGAGCTCCTCGTCGCGACGTGTCACCGCCGGGGCGCTCACGCGATGGGGGGCATGGCGCCGTTCATCCCGAGCCGGAAGGATCACGAGGTCAACGAGGCTGCGCTCGCGAAGGTTCGCGAGGACAAGCTGCGGGAGGGGACCGACGGCTTCGACGGGACGTGGGTCGCGCACCCCGGCCTGGTCGAGATCGCGCGCGATGTCTTCGAGAAAACCCTGAGCGGCCGGCCGAACCAGAAGGAGAGGCTGCGCGAAGACGTCGCGACGACCGCCGCGATGCTGCTCGACACGCACGTGCCGGGCGGGTCGGTTTCGGAAGCGGGTTTCAGGAACAACGTCAACGTCGCGCTTCAGTATCTGAGCTCCTGGCTCCAGGGCAACGGCGCCGCCGCGATCTTCAACCTGATGGAGGACGTCGCGACCGCGGAGATCTCGCGATCGCAGCTCTGGCAGTGGATCCACAACCGCGCGTCGCTTTCGGATGGCCGGCCCGTGACACTGGAGCTCTACCGCCAGGTCCGCTCCGAGGAGATGGCGCGCCTCCGCGGCGGCGGCGCGGCGCGGCTCGACGAGGCCGCGCAGATCCTCGACGAGCTGGTGGAAAGCCCGACGTTCACGGAGTTTCTGACGTTTCCGGCGTACCGCCGTCTCGAGTAGCGCGCATGCGAGGACTCCCCGCGTGAGCGCCTCCTCGCCGGCCGTCCCCGGGAGTCTCGTCGCTCGAATCGCCTCCATCGTCGGGCACCGCAACTGCGTCACCGAGCCCGAGCAGCTTCGGACCTACGAGAGCGACGGGCTCGCGAGCTTTCGGGTCACGCCAGGCCTCGTCGTTCTGCCGGGCTCGACGGCGGAGGTCGCGGAGGTCGTGCGTCTCTGCGCCGCCGCCGGGCTTCCGATCGTCCCGCGGGGAGCCGGCACCGGGCTCTCCGGAGGCGCGCTCCCCGTCGCCGGTTGCGTCGTGATCGGCCTGTCGCGGATGAAAAAGATTCTGGAGATCGACCTCGAGAACGAATGGATGCGGGTCGAGCCCGGCGTGATCAACCTGGACGTGAGCAAGCGGCTCTCCCCGGCCGGCTACTACTACGCGCCCGATCCCTCTTCGCAGAGCGTCTGCACGATCGGCGGCAACGTCGCCGAAAATTCGGGCGGAGCGCACTGCCTGAAGTACGGGTTCACGGTGAATCACGTCCTCGGCGGGCGGGTTGTGCTGAGCGACGGGTCGGTGATCGACCTCGGCGGGCCCGTGCCGGACGCGCCCGGGTACGACCTGCTCGGAGTGCTGGTCGGGAGCGAAGGGATGCTCGGCATCGTGACCGAGGTCGTCCTCCGGATTCTGCGCAAGCCCGAGGCGACTCGCACGTTCTTCGCGACTTTCCCTTCGACCGACGAGGCCGGACGCGCGGTCTCCGCGATCATCGCGTCGGGAATCGTGCCCGCGGCGATCGAGATGATGGACCGCCTCGCGATCGTCGCGGCGAAGGCCGCCACGGGGCTCGACTGGCCGGACGTCGCCGCCGCCCTCTTGATCGACGTGGACGGGCCGCTCGCGGAGGTCGAGCACACATCGCAATCCGCGACGCGCCTGGCTGCGGAGGCGGGTGCCCTCGAGATTCGCATCCCGCGCGACGAGAACGAGCGGCAACTCATGTGGAAAGGGCGCAAGAGCGCGTTCGCCGCCGTCGGGCGGATCAGCCCGAACTACATCGTCCAGGACGGGGTGATCCCGCGCTCTTCCATCGCGCCGGTGCTGCGCGAAATCGAGGCGCTCGCGGTCGCCGCCGGGCTGCGCGTTGCCAACGTGTTTCACGCCGGGGATGGGAATCTCCATCCGCTGGTGCTCTACGACGCGCGCGTTCCCGGGCAGGAGAAGCGCGCCGAGGAGCTCGGCGGCGACATTCTGCGCATCTGCCTCCGTTCGGGCGGATCCATCACGGGCGAGCACGGCGTCGGGGCCGACAAGGCCCCCTACATGGCCGAGATGTTCAGCGAGGGCGACCTCGACACGATGGGTCGCGTGCGGTGCGCGTTTGACCCGGCGAACCGTTTCAATCCCGGGAAGGTGTTTCCGACTCCGCGTCTCTGCGGCGACAGGCCCGGGCCGTATCGGCCGCACCCGACCGAACTTTCGGGGGAGGCGGGAAGGGGATGAGAAGAGGGTCGAGCGTTCAGCGTTCCGCGTCGAGCGTTCGGAGTCGAGGAGCTTGATATGACCCTGTCCGTTCGCGAGGGCGGGGACGGCGACGCGGTGTTCGGCGCCCGGCCGGGGCTCGTCTTTTCGCCCGGAAGCGTGGAAGAGGCGGCGGAGGTCATGGCGCGGTGCGCTCGCGATGCCGCGCGGCTTCTTTTCGTCGGGGGCGGCACGGACCTGGAGCTCGGGCTTCCTCCCGAGCGGATCGACGCGGTGCTCCGGACCGAGCGGCTCTCGCGCATCCTCGAGCATGCGCCGTCCGATCAGATCGTCGTGGCG
>JBBQDF010000402.1:0-3415 GCA_038319475.1 Thermoanaerobaculia bacterium | reverse complement strand
AGACCTCGTTGATCTCGCTGTCGCTCGCGTAGATCTCGTCGTGCACCTCCAGGGTGACGTGCTCCAGCTTCGCCGTGAGCTTGCGGTCTTCCTCGGGGGGGAAGGTTCCGGAGAAGGTGGTTTCGGGTCTCGCCGCGCGTGGGATTCTTGACGGACGGCGCCATGACCGGCCTCCTTCGAGGAAGGTTGCCGGCAAAGATTTGACGGAAGCCTTGGGGATCGACACGACTATACGCCGTTTATGAGCAATCCGTACGCAACCGTACAGACTGCTTCCGGACCCTCCCGTGTGTTCGCGCCTCCGAGCGACCCCTCTGGAGGCGCTTATGACGGAGCTGAGGCGCAGGAAGCCCGACGGCGTACCAGGTCCCGAGTCCGCCGGCACCGTCTATGGGCCAATGGAAACAGATTCTCGGCTCCCACGGCGGAATCGTCGCCCAGGCCAGCGCCTCCGATGTCGAACGGTGGGCGGCTTGCGCAACGCGTGCGCCGGAATCCCCACCCCGGAGCTTCAGGCGGGAATCCTGGAGGACCTCTTCGCCGCCTGCGAGCGGGTGGCGCCCGAGCGCATCCGCGGCGCCATGCGGAATCGCCTCCGGCGGCCCGCGCCGGACACCTAGGCGAGCTTCTCGACCGCCTTCGGAATCACGGGATCCAGGCCCGGAAACTTCGCCAGCCACTCCCGGCGCTCCTGGCGAAGCTTGGAGACGAGCGCGGAATATTCCTCGGGCGTGTAGTGCTCGCGCGGGTCGTACTCGGCCAGGTCGATCCCGGGCACCTCGACCGGCACGTCGTAGCCCCAGTCCGGGTCCTTCTCCCAGCGGATGCCCTCTTTGGCGATCTGTTTCATGATCTCGGTCGAGATCCGGATCGTGATCTTCCGCCCGGGAGTTCCCGCCTTCGCGCCGATCGAGCCCGTGTTGAGGATGTAGGCCTGCATGTCGGGGTTCTCGCGGAGGATCTGGAGGACCCGGTTGCCCTCCTCGGCCTCCGGGCCCACGATGAACGGGTTGGTACCGACCTCCCGCTTGGCCTGACCGGCCCTGGTCGGATCGCCCGCCGAGGTCTCGATCGACTCGCCGAGCATGAAGTAGGCGGCCGCCTGCTCGGAGGTCAGGCGCGCGCACACGGGGACGACGTCGTTGCGGCGGGTGATGAACACGATCTTGTTGGCCTTCTTCAGGTCGATGCTGTCGCCCGAGCCGCGGATGAAGCTCCGCAGAACGACGCCGCGGCCGTTCGAGGTCACGGAGGTGTCGAGGAAGTCGACCTTCCCGTTCTCGTCGACCGAGATGTTCTCGTAGGCGGCCGTCGGGTGCGTGGCGGCGCCCCAGAGCACGGTCTGCGAAGGCTCGAGCCCTTCGGTCTTGATGTAGAAGCCGTCCTCCGTGCCGAAGGCCCGGCCGTCGCGGGACAGCAGCACGACGTCGTCCTGCTTGATGATCGCCTTCTCGGGCTCCTGGAGCCCGTGGTCGTGCAGCGTCAGGGTCGTCTTGCCCGTTCCCGACAGGCCGAAGAGCAGGAACCCGACGTCGGACAACTTCCCGTCGACCCCCTGGACGCGCAGGATCTTGGAGCCGGCGTGCAGACCCAGGCCGCCCTTGCGCTTGATCCAGTACATCGCCTGGCGCAGCATCGACTTCTTCGCTTCGCCCGGGTAGTCGGTGCCGAGGATGTAGGTGTAGCCCTGGTTGACGTCGAGGAAGATCAGGGTTTCCTTCCAGTCCGGCACGTAGACCGAGATGAAGTCGGGTTCCTGCGTCGAGGACGACTGGAACAGCATGTTGTTCCACATGTAGGCGATCCGCGCGTACTCCTTCGGCACGAACAGCCGGCAGTGGATCGGAACCTCCGGGCCCATGCCCATCCGGCGGTCGACCTGGATCAGATCCATCTCCGCCAGGGCCTCCTGGACTTCGCGGATCTTCTCGAGCGCGGCCGCCGGAGGCATCGACTGCTGCATCACGCCGACCTCGACGCCGTCGGCGACGACGTACGTCTTCCTGGCGGAGCGGTTCTTGACGCGGGTCGAGTAGACGGGGGAGCCGTACTCGGTCGTCTTCTCGCCCGAGCGGGCGAGAGCGCGCAGCTCCTCGCCGGAAAGATCCTTGAGAATGGACCGGGCGCGGATGGTGCGGGGGGAAACCTCGGCAACGGAGCTCATGAAAGCAAGTCCTTATAAGTGAGGGCTTTTGGTCTCATGGGGAACCGCTATTTATACCAGCTTCAGAGGCCGATCTCCTCGGCGATCGGCTTGAGCGCTTCGATGAGAAACGCTGCGTGCTCCTCGATCGGCAGCCCGATCGCTTCGGCGCCTCCATAGACGTACGAGCGGTCGACCGAACGCGCGAAAGCTTTGTCCTTCAGCCGTTTGACCACCGACGACGGCGGCAGGTCGGCCAGCTTCTTCGAGGGCCGGACTTTCACGCACGCGCCGATGAAACCGACGAGCTCGTCGCAGGCGTAGATCGCCTTCTTCAACGGCGTGTCTCTCGGAATCTTCATGTAATCGGCGTGCGACTGGATGGCTTCGACCATCTCCTCGGCGTAACCGCGTTCGCGCAGGATGCGGCCCCCCACATGGAGGTGGGCGTCTTCCGTCGGGTTCTGCTCGTAGTCGAAGTCGTGGAGCATGCCGACGGTGCCCCAGCGCTCGATCTCCGCCTCGTCGGAGATGCCCGCCCGCCGGGCACAGGCGCGCATCGCCTCCTCGACGGCGCGCCCGTGCTTGCGCAGGGCGTCGGACTGCGTGAACTCCCACAGAAGGGACCGGGCCTCGTCACGGGAGGGCCAGCGCGTGGTCGCCATGAGGGGATTCTAGATGTCAGTTCTCAAGAGGTTGTTCACTGAGGCGTTGAGCTGGGGTGCGTTTATTGAGGGCGGCATGGGGTCTCCTGAGATTGTAGCGGTTGAGGTAACGAGGGAGACGGTCGGCTCTCTGGGTCGAGGTTGCGTAGGGTCTTTTGTAGGCCCATTCGCGTAGCAGGGTTTGGATGAAGCGTTCGGCTTTTCCGTTGGTTCTGGGGCGGTAAGGCCTGGTGCGCAGGTGACGGAGCTGGAGTTTCTGGCAGGCGGCTTTGAACTTGCGGGATACGTAACAGGAGCCGTTGTCGGACATGACCGACTCAACACGGATACCGCGGTTCTGGAACCAGGCGAGCGAGCGTCTCAGGAAGGCGACCGAAGTCGGGGATCTCTGGTTGGGCAGGACTTCGGCGTAGGCCATTCGAGAGGCGTCGTCGATGGCGACATGGACGAACTCCCAACCCATGCCGCGAGAGTTCTGTCGTCGATTGCCGGTGATACGGTGGCCGACACAACTGAAGCGACCCAGCTTCTTGATGTCGACGTGGATCAGCTCGCCCGGGCGATCTCGCTGGTAACGCCGATCTGGCTCCTTGGGCTCGAGGCTCTT
>JBBQDF010000401.1:0-3421 GCA_038319475.1 Thermoanaerobaculia bacterium | reverse complement strand
GCGGCGGATCTCCTCCTTCTCGAAGCCCTGCTCGGCGAGGAGCTCCGAGCTGACGTCCGCCATGGCCTTGACCGCCACCTTGAAGGTCTCGTTGCCCCGCATCCGGATGAACGCCAGCCGGTCTTCCGATGTCTTCGGGTCGTTGGCGGGATGGTCGGATCCGCCTCCGGGCATGCAGATGAAGTCCGTGTAATTGCCGTTGGATTTCATGCGGCTGCCGAGGATGCCGTGGTCGCCTGCCGTCGCCTGGAGGACGACGGCGCCCGCTCCGTCTCCGAAGAGGACGCAGGTCGAGCGGTCCGTCCAGTCGACCAGCCGCGAGAGGATTTCGCCGCCGATGACGAGGATGTTCTCCGCCTTGTGCGACTGGATGAGCCCGTCTGCGAGATGCAGCGCATAGAGGAATCCAACGCAGGCCGCGGAGACGTCCGATGCCGCTGCGCGGGTGGCTCCGATGTTGCGCTGCACGAGGCACGAAGTCGCCGGGAAGAGCATGTCCGAAGAGATCGTCCCGACGAGGATCATGTCGAGGTCCTCGGCCTTGACCTTCGCGCGCTTCAAGGCATCGAGCGCGGCCTGCGTGCAGAGGTCCGAGAATTTCTCGCCGGGAGAGACGATGTGCCGCTCGCGAATGCCGGTCCGCTCGAGGATCCACTGATCGGAGGTGTCGACGAGTTTCTCGAGGTCGGCGTTGGTCAGGAGCTTCTTCGGCACCGCCGCGCCGGTTCCGACGATCTTCGCGCGCCTCATCCGCCGGCCCCGACTCTCCGGCTCGCCTCGAGCAGAAAGCGGCCTACCCCTGCGCCTGCGCGTCGCGAGTGTGCAGCTCGGCGATCGAGGACTGGATTTTTTCGGCGAGATTCTGGCGGGAGAACTCCGCGGCGAGCCGAATCGCGTTCTTGACGGCCTTCGCGCTCGAGCGGCCGTGGCAGATGATCACGCATCCTTTGACTCCCAGAAGGGGCGCCCCGCCATACTCCGAATAATCCAGGCGCGTCTTGAAGCTTCGGAACGCGGAGCGCGACAGGAGAAAACCGACGGAAGCCTGCAGCGTCTTCTTGATCTCCTCCCGGAGAAGCTGCTCGACCATCTCGGAAAGCGATTCCGACACCTTCAGGATGACGTTTCCGGTGAAGCCGTCCGTCACGATCACGTCGACTTTGCCCGTGAACACGTCGCGCCCTTCGACGTTGCCGATGAAGTTCAGCCCCGCATCCTTCAGGCCCTTGAAGGCTTCTTTGGTGCGGTCCGTGCCCTTCGAGTCCTCCTCGCCAATCGACATCAACCCGATGGAAGGATTCGGTTTTCCGAAGGCGAGCTGGGCATAGAGCGAGCCCATCACGGCGAATTCCTTGAAATGCGACGTTTTCGCCTCGGGGTTCGCTCCGACGTCGAGCAGCAGGCAGTGTCCGGAGAGATTGGGCAGGACGGTCGCGAGCGCGGGGCGGTCCACTCCCTCGATGGTGCCGATCACCATCTTCGCGGAGACCATCGCCGCCCCGGTGTGGCCGGCGGAGACCAGGCCGGCGGCCCTGCCATCCCGCACGCAATTGGCGGCAATCCGAATCGAGGAATTGCGCTTTTTCCGTATGGCGGCGGTCGCCGGATCTTCCATCTCGACCACTTCCGTGGCTTCGACGATTTCGATCTGCCGCCCGGCCTCGCCGGCCAGGGCCAGCAGCGGCTCGAGCGCCGCGGGCTTGCCGACCAGCAGAGAGGAAATCCCGAACTCGCGCGCGGCGGCGATGGCGCCGTCGACGTTCACACGCGGCGCGTGATCGCCGCCCATCGCATCCACCGCGATTCGCATCGTCAGAGACTCGACCTCATGTTCGGCACGGTGCGGGGATTATAGCGAGGGTGATTTGTCGGAGTGGCACTGGGGCCTGAGGGCCTAGGGTGACCTTTACCGCCTGGTCACGAGGCGTTGACTTTTAGCATTTTTGGTCGCGCGTGGGACGCGCGCGACCAAAAACGACGCCGCGTCCTTTCCGCGCTCCGCGCGGGGCGCGGCTAGGGAACCCTTCGAACTTCAGGCCGGTTCAGGCGTTGATGGTCTGCTTGCCTTTGTAGTGTCCGCAGTGGGGGCACACGCGGTGGGGCTGTTTCATCTCCTGGCAGTTCGGGCAGCCGGAAAGCGCGGGAGGCGTCAGGGCATCGTGCGCCCGGCGTTTGTCGCGGCGGGCTTTGCTGTGGCGGCGTTTGGGATTGGGCATCGTGGACCTACACTTTCTTCAGTTTCTGGAGCGCTTCCCAGCGCGGGTCCATTTTTTTCTCGCTGCAAGGGCACGTGGCGACGTTCAGGTCCTGCCCGCACCGGACGCAGAGACCCCGGCAATCTTCACGGCAGAGAGGCTTCATGGGAACGGCCATCTGGATCCGCTCTTCGACGATCGGCGTCACGGCGACCTCGGGCTCTTCGAAGAAGTACACGTCGAGCTCCTCGCGCTCGAGCTCGCGCTCTTCGTCCCGCGCCGCTTCGCGCGGATACAGCACGAGAGAGAACTCCTCCTCGGTGCGGAACGGGTACGCCGCGAGACATCGGCTGCATTCGAGCCGGCCACCCCAGCCGAGGTCCGCCTGGAGCGCGAAGCCGGACTCGATCGGGGTGACCTGCCCCGCAAAGTGGACCGGAGAGATCTCGACCAGCGGCTCGCGGTCCAGCGCCTCCAGAGGAAACGTGAGCTGGAAAGCGAAATCGACCGGTTGTGCTCTGGCGGCTTCGAGCGAGATGGTGTTGGCGTCTTTCATAATGTTCAAAACGGCAAAGGAGCCGCGCATCTTCCGACGGAACGGGTGATTCTTCCGACGGAACGGGTGATTCTAACAAGAGAGGCGGTCGAGCCGTAAGGGGCAGCCCGGGACCGTCAGGCGTCAGGGGGTAACCGGAGTCGTGAGGCGTCAGGGGTGAGGGGTGAGGCGGACGGCGTCGGCTCCCGGGCCCCCCTTCCGCTTCCCCCCTGACCCTTCACCCCTAACCCTAACCTCTTTCCCCTGATACGTTCCTTCCCATGCGGATTGCCATCGATGCCCGGGCCCTCCTGCCTCAGGCGACGGGCATCGGAACCTACACCCGGGGGATTGCGACCGCTCTGGCCGCGCGGGACGGGGCGAGCGTGGGGTTGTTCTCCCCGAGGCCCCTGCCGGAGGGGCGGGAAAGGGGACCCTGGACCGTGACCGTCGACGCGCATCCGTTCGGGATGCTCTGGGCGCAGACGACGCTGCCTTCCCGGGCACGCCGGTGGGGCGCGGACGTCCTTCTCTCCGCCCTGACGATCGGGCCGTCCGCTGCGAAGCAGCCCCCGTTCGTCTCCGTCGTCCACGACCTGACGCCGTGGACGCACCCCGAGTGGCACGCGCGCCGGACCCTGGTCGGCTTTCTTCCTCTCTGGGAGCGCACGCTGGAGCGCGCCGCGCGGCT
>JBBQDF010000400.1:0-3432 GCA_038319475.1 Thermoanaerobaculia bacterium | reverse complement strand
GATCGGCGATCGCGGGGACGGTCCCCCGCCCGGCGACGGAGAGCGGCTCTTTCAACCCTTCTACAGCACCAAGACTTCGGGCGGGACCGGGGGCGGCGTCGCCAGTTCCCGCGGGAGCGTCCGGCGCCACGGCGGCGGGCTTGCCCTCGTGCCGCGAGCGGGCGGCGGCGCGGAAGCGTCCGTCACTCTCCCGCTGGCAGCGCGCGTCTCATGAGCCGCACCCTGCGGATCCTGGTCGTCGACGACGAGGAGGTGATCCGCGACGTCCTCGCGACACTTCTCGAGCGCCAGGGCTGGCAGGTTACGACCGCCTCCAACGGGGAGCGCGCGCTTTCCGCTTTTGAAGCGGAGCCGCACGACGTCGTGCTGCTCGACCTCATGCTGCCGGACCAATCCGGACTGGACGTCCTGCGCGAGCTGCGGCGCCGCGACCCCGACGCGGTGGTCGTGATCGTCACCGCCTATTCCTCGATCGAGGGCGCGATCGACGCGATGCGGGAGGGCGCGTTCCACTACATCCCGAAGCCGTTCCAGAACGAAGAGGTCCTGTTGACGGTCGAAAAGGGCGCGGAGACGCGGCGCCTGACCGAGGAGAACCGGCGCCTGAAGGAGGAGTTATCTCGCCGCTTCGGGCTCGGCCGCATCGTCGGAAAGTCGGAAGGGATGCGCAAGGTGTTCGAGCTCGTCCGTCTGGCGGGCCCGTCGAAGTCGACGATCCTGGTCGAAGGCGAGAGCGGCACCGGAAAAGAGCTCGTCGCCCGCGCGATACACACGCACTCCCCGCGCTCGGGCGCGGCGTTCGTCACGGTGAACTCGGGATCGATGCCGACCGAGCTCCTGGAGTCGAACCTGTTCGGTCACGTGCGAGGAGCCTTCACGGGGGCGATCGCCAACAAGAAGGGGCTCTTCGAGTCGGCCGACGGCGGATCCATCTTCTTCGACGAGATCGGGACCGTCGGCCTGGAAACGCAGGCGAAGCTGCTGCGTGTGATCCAGGAAAAGGAGTTCATGCGGGTCGGGAGCGTCGAGACCCAGAAGGCCGATGTGCGCATCATCGCCGCGACCAACGTGGATCTGAAGAAGCTCGTCGCGGAAGGCAAGTTCCGCGACGACCTCTATTACCGGCTGTGCGTCATCTCCATTTCCATTCCTCCGCTTCGCGAGCGCCGCGAGGACATTCCCCTTCTCGCCGATCATTTCGTGCGGGTGTACGCCTCCGAGAACAACAAGTCGATCTCGGGGCTGTCGGCGGACGCCCTGCGAAGTCTTCTCGAGTACGACTGGCCGGGCAACGTCCGGGAGCTCGAGAACGCGATCGAGCGGGCCGTCGTGCTGTGTCCGGGCGGCGTGATCGAGCTCGATCTCCTGCCCGAAAGCGTCCTTTCGCCGGACCGTTCCGAGCTTCCCGTCCGGCTCCCGGAAAACGGCGCGACCTACAAGGACATGGTCGAGGAGTACGAGAGGCGCCTGGTCCGCACCGCGCTGCGCCGCACCGGCGGGGTACAGAAGCGCGCGGCGGAGCTCCTCCGGATGAAACCGACCACGCTCCACGAAATCATCAAGCGGCTCGAGATCCAGAGCCGCGGAGACAGTTCAGAGGTGAGAATTCCGGGGTGAGAATGGGGAGTCGGCTCAGTTTTTGAGCTTCTCCGCCTCGCCTCTCGGCCCTCACGGCCCCGTCCCGACAGGCGAACTCACTCGGGACTCTGCACTCTCACCCCATTCTCGCCTTCATCTTCGCCGCGGCAGCCCGAACCTCCGCCGCCGGGGGCTTGAGCCCTCCTACCGTCGCATCGCCGGCTCGAAACCGCACGACTCCGTCCACGATCGTGGCAAAGACGTTCTCGCGGCCCATCGCGTAAACGATCGCGCCGTACGGCTCCGGCGACCACGCCTCGGGGAGCGCGAATCCGGCCTCGGGATCGAGCAGCACGAGATCGCACAGCGCCCCGGGCGCCAGGCCCGGCTCTGCGCCGAGCCGCAACGCCGCAGCGCCCTCCACGGTCGCCAGACGAAGAGCGTCAAACGCCGTCAGCGACGCGGGCGGCACACGGGTGCCCGGGAGAAACGTCGCGAGGCGCATCTCGGTGAACGGATCGAGGCGATCGTTGCACGCCGCGCCGTCTGACCCGAGCGCCACCCGGACACCGGCGCGCCGCAGGTCGACTACGGGGCAGACGCCCGAGGAGAGGCGCATGTTCGACGAGGGGCAGTGCACGACGGTCGATCCGCTTCGGGCGAGACACGCCCACTCCTCCGCATCGGCGTGGATGACGTGCGCGACGCAGGCGCGTTCGGTCAGGAGCCCGACCCGGTCGAGCCACTCGATGTTCGAGAGGCCCCTGCGCCCGCGCACGAGATCGATCTCGCCCCGGCTCTCGCTCGCGTGCGTATGGAGGATCAGGTCGTGGGCCGCCGAGTATTCCGCTGCCGCGCGGAGCAGCTTTTCCGTCGACGTGACGGCAAAGCGCGGCTGGACGGCGACCCGGAGACGGCCGCGATCGCGCCCGTGCCACGCGGCGCGCAGCCGCTCCGTCTCCGCCAGTCCCTCCTCGGCCGTCGCGCGGAGAGTCGGCGGCGTCGTCTCGGGATCGTCCATGAGGACATTGCCGCCCGTGTAGCGGATGCCGGAGCGCGCCGCCGCGCGAAAGAGGGCGTCGGAGTGCCGGACCGTGCCCATGTCGAGAACCGCCGTGACGCCCGAGGAGAGGCATTCCGCGAGCCCGAGCTGCGCGGACACCGAGAGCGTCTCGGGATCGTGAGCGGCCTCTCCGGGCCAGACGTGACTGCCGAGCCACGGCAACAGGTCGAGCCCTTCGGGCCCGTTGCGCAGGATCGTCTGGCAGAGATGGAGGTGGGCCTGCACGAAGCCGGGGAGCACCCACTTGCCTCGCGCCGGGATCCTTTCGACGGGCTCGCCCGCGACGCCCGCCAGCCGCTTCGCGTCGCTTCCGATCCCCCGGATCGTTCCGTTCTCGGCGTACAGGTCCGTCTCGAACCGGATGTCCGCCCTGTCGGTCAAGCCGAGGAGCGTGCCGCCTTCGACGAGAAGCCGGCTCACCCCTGACCGGCGAGCCTGTCCCCCGCGCCCGCCGCTCTCTTCTTACTCATCCCGCCGCAGCATCAGAAGCGTCCGGTCATCCGCGAAATGCTCGCCGGCGGCGTGCGCCTCGAGCGCGAGCGCCAAGGCCGCATCGACATCTACCGGACGCCTGCCGACCTGCGTCTTCACGAAGTCGGTCAGCCGTTCGAGACCGAACTCGTCCCCGGACGCATTCGCCGCCTCCGTGACGCCGTCGGTGTAAAGAAAGAGCATGTCGCCCGGCGACAGCTGGATTCTCGAGGAGCCGTAAGGACGGCCGGGGAAGAGCGCGAGCGGCAGGCCGTGGGACGGCAGCTCCTGCACGCTTCCGTCCGCGCGCACGAACAGTC
>JBBQDF010000399.1:0-3443 GCA_038319475.1 Thermoanaerobaculia bacterium | reverse complement strand
CAAGCGCGACCGGGTCCACTTCACCGCGGTCGTGAAGAAGGTCCAGGCGCTGCGCCTGCCGCCGTACGTCTCGCTTCCCGCCTCGGGCATCGCGAAGATTTCGCTTTGGCCGATTCTGCTGGTGGGGCTCGTCGGCGGGTTCTTCTCGGGGCTGCTCGGCGGCGGCGCCGGATACATCCGCATGCCCTCGCTCGTTTACGTCCTCGGCGTGCCGACGCATGTGGCGATCGGGACCGACCTTTTCGAGATCATCATCTCGGCGGGATACGGGACGGTCTCTCATGCGCTCAAGGGAAACGTCGACATCCTGATTGCGCTCGTCATGCATACCGGCGCCGCGGTCGGCGCCCAGATCGGCGCGGCGGCAACGGAGAAATTTCACGGCCCCTGGATCCGACTCGCGTTCGTCCCCCTTCCCCTACTCGGAGCGGGGCTCCTCATCTGGCAGCTCTTCCACAAAGGGATGGTCAAGCTGTGAGCCGGACGGCAACGGAAAGGGTCCTGGCGCTGGTGGACTCCTCGGCGCCGGCCGAGAGCGCCGTGCGGGCCGCGACCGAGATCGCCGCCGGTCTGGCCGCGCCGTTGACGATCCTCGCTGTCTCGAGCGGATCGGGGGACGACACGGGCCTCGAGCCGGCGCTGGCGGCCGCCTACGAGCACGCGCGAACGCGCGTCTCCTCGGTCGAGAGCGTTCGCGCCAGCGGCAATCTGCTCGACGTCGCGACACGGAACGCGACCGATACGCCGACTTCTCTCGTGGTCGCAGGAACGCACCTTCGCGCCGCGGGCGTCCGCCGCGCGATCGGCGAGACCGTCTGGAGGCTCGTTCGCGAGCTTTCTCCCCCCGTGCTCGTCACCCCTCCGGGCGAGTTTTCTCCGAAACGCGCGCTGTTCTGCACCGGCGGGGAGCGGTTCATCGAGGAGGGCGCGCGGTTTGCGGCGCGGCTCGCCGCGGCGCTGAACATCAGTGTCACCGTCTTTCACGTCGAGCCGGACCTGCCCGGCATGTACGGCGATCGGCTTCGCGAAGGAGAAGTGAGCCCGCGCGAGTTCCTCGCCTCGAACTCGCGCCTCGCAAGGAACGTGCGGCGGCAGGTCGAGATCTTCGAGCAGGCCGGCGCCGCCACGCAGCTGCGGCTCGCCGCGGGCGACGTCGTCCGCTGCGTGCTCGAGGAAGTGCGCCGCGGACAGCAGGACCTCCTGATCGTAGGCTCATCGCCCCGCCGCGGCGCTATCCAGACCTACATGCTCGGCAACAGGACATCGGAGATCGTGGGCCTCGCCGCGCGGCCGTTTCTCGTCCTCCGGTCGCAGCCCCCCGGGTTCTGGACCGAGATCTGGCGCAGCCTGAAGGAAGGCGCCGCCGGAAGCGCCACAGAAGATCCCGGAACCCCGGCCACTCCGGGTCCCGCCTCGGTGCCTTGACCGCGTTTCACGGAATCGACACGGCGACAAGCCAGCCGGGCGCGGGATGAAACCGGTCGTCTGGAGGCTCTTCCGCGGCCGCTCGCGCCGGTCCATCTTCAACTGGTTTCCGGCGTTCCGCGGCACGGGGGGACGCGTGACGCACGTCGCGGACGACTTCCGCGAAATCCGGTTGGCCCTGCCGCTCAACTGGAGAACCCGAAATTACGTCGGCACGATCTTCGGCGGCAGCCTGTATGCTGCAGTCGATTCTTTCTACATGATCATGCTCATCCAGACGCTCGGGCCCGAATAAGTCGTCTGGGACCGCGCCGCCTCGATCCGGTTCGAGAGGCCCGGGCGGGAAACGCTCTTCGCGCGCTTCGTGCTGCCCGTCCGCGAAACGGAGGAGATCCGAAAACTCCTCGAGACGGAGAGATCGATCGATCGCGTCTATCGGATCGACCTCGCGGACGCCGCGGGGACAGTCCATGCGACCGTCGAAAAAACCATCTACACCCGGCGTCGTGACCGGGCCGCCCCGCCGGATCCCGTCGGACCCGCCCGGCACTGATTACCGGGCCGCATTGATATGATCCGGCTAACGCCCATGGCCCATTTTTCCGGGATTTCCGTCATTTTTCCGATGTGGAACGAGGAGACCGGCATGCGCCACGCGATCGCCGCCGCGCGCGAAGCGTGCGCGGCGCTCCAGGCGACCGATGAAGTCGACGACTGGGAAATCGTGATCGTCGACGACGCGTCGACGGATGGGACCGGGAGGTTGGCGGACGAGCTCTCCGCCGGCGAACCGAGGATCCGCGTCGAGCACCACGCGGTCAACCGCAAGCTCGGCGGGTCCATCCGGACGGGGGTCGATGCGGCGCGTCACGAGCTCGTCCTGTACTCCGACGCGGACCTGCCTTTCGACATGGGCGAGGCGGCGAAGGCCTGCCGGCTTCTCCGCATGTACCGCGCCGACATCGTGAGCGCGTACCGGCATGACCGGACGGGTGAGGGCGCCGTCCGCGCGCTCTACAGCTACGGCTACAACCTGCTGGTGCGCCTCTTTTTTCGTCTGCGCATCCGCGATGTGAACTTCGCCTTCAAGCTCTGCCGGCGCCGGGTGTTCGAGCACATGGCGCTCGAGAGCGAAGGCAGCTTCATCGACGCGGAAATCCTGGCGCGGGCGTCACGCCTCGGCTTTCGGATCATCCAGTTCGGGGTGGACTATTTTCCGCGCAGCCGCGGACTCTCGACGCTCTCCTCGTTTGCGGTCATCCGCACGATGCTCCGCGAGATGGTCTCGCAGGCTCCGGGGATCCGCATGCTCCGGGCGCTTCCCGACGAGGTCCTGGCGCTTCAGGAATCAGGCGAGACGACAGCAGGTGATCGCCCGGGAACGGGAGTCACTTCGGGCCCGGTCGCCGTCCCGGGACCTTGACCCGGCTTCTCATCGTCAACGCCGACGACTACGGCTTGACCCGCGGCGTTTCGCGCGGCATTCTCCGCGCCCACCGCGAGGGTATCGTCACCAGCCTCTCGATGCTCGCCGTGGCGCCCGACTTCGGCGCGGCGGCCCGCGAGCTGCGCGCCGGAGGCGCGGGCCTCGGCGTCGGCGTGCACCTGGCGGCCGTCGGGGAGGATGGCCCGCTCCTCGCTCGCGAAAGGATCCCGACGCTGACGGACGCTGGTGGGCGATTTCCGCGCGGGTGGAAACAGTTCCTCCCCCGCGCGCGACGGATTCGGGCAGAAGAGCTCGAAGCGGAGTTTGCCGCGCAGATCGAGCGGGTACTGGACGCCGGCCTCGCGGTGGACCACCTCGACACGCACCAGCACCTGCACCTCCTCGGCCGCGTGCGCTCCGTCGTGCTCGGGCTCGCGAAACGTTTCCGGATCCGCGCTGTGCGCATTCCCGGCGGAAGCTCACGCCGGCCGGCGGGCCTGGCGGTCCGCTGGCTCTCGCGCGGGTTGCGCCGCTCGGTCGCGCGAGCGGGACTTCTGGCCCCCGACCGCTCCGACGGTTTCGAATATTCCGG
>JBBQDF010000398.1:0-3449 GCA_038319475.1 Thermoanaerobaculia bacterium | reverse complement strand
CAGAGGGCGCGTAGCTCGTTGGAAAGGTTCGCCGACAGAATGCTCGTGCCTGTCAGCGCGACGGCGGTGTCCTTGATGTCCCGGACTCCTCCGTTGCTTCGTGCAACGAGGCCGCCCCAGGACTGCTGGTTTTCATCCGTCTCCTTCGAATACGTCCCGCGCAGGGCGAAGGAGGTCCGGGACCCGGGCACGAGATCGAGCTTCGCCAGGAAAGTGCTCCGCTCCTTGGCGTAAGGGACAACGCCGTTCTGCACATCGAAGCCAGCGGCGCGGATGGCAGCCACCGCCGCATCGGAGATCCTGACCACGTTGCTGTCGGTGATGTCGAGTCTCTCGGCGGCGCCGAAGAAAAAGAGCCGGTCGCGGAGGATCGGCCCACCGAGGCTCGCGCCGTACTGGTTTTGCTTGAAGGGGGTCTTGGTCCCCGTCAGGAGGTTGTCTTCGGAGAGACTGTCATCGCGGAAAAAATAGAACGCGGACCCGTGAACGTCGTTCGAGCCCGACCGTGTCACGATGTTGACGATCCCGCCTGCCGTCTTCCCGTACTCCGAGGAGAAGGGAGACTGGATGACCTGGTACTCCTGCACGGCCTCCTGCGAAAAGGTGGACCGCGCGGAGCCAACCGCCGAGTCGTTGTTGTCGAGGCCGTCCACGACGACGTTGTTGTAACGCGGGCTCTGCCCGTTGATGGACAGACCCGAGGTCGAGGCCGCACCGCTCTGCGGGCCCCTCTCCACCGTAACGCCCGGCGTGGTCAGAGCGAAGTCCAGAAAGTTTCGCTGGTTGATCGGAAGATTCCGGATCTTCTGCTCGCCGATTGTCTTGGAGAGCTCCGTCGACGCGGGATCGATGAGGTCGGTCCTTCCGCGAACCGTGACCGTCTCGGCGACACCGGCAAGCGGAAGCGTCAGATTCACGTTCGTGGATGAGCCGACGGTTACGCGAACGGCGTCAAGACTCATGGGCTGGAAGCCGGATATTTCCGAGGAGACCCGATAGAGTCCGGGCGGCAACAGGCGAATGGCGAAAGAGCCGTCGGACAGGGAAGTGTCGGACCGGGACAGGCCCGTATCCTGGTTGGTCGCAGTCACGACGACACCTGGCAGCGCCGCTGCCGCCTGATCGGACACCCGCCCGCGCACATCTCCCGTGGTCGTTCCGGTCGCCTGAGCGAGCAGACCTGCAGCGAAAAGAAACACGGTCCCGGTAATTGAGAACCGGCGGAGTTCCATGAAGCTCCTCCTCTTTCCATTTTTGCGTGTAAGAGCGACCTGAAGCGTAAGCCCACTCGCGGAGAGAGGCAATGGGAGTTAGTCGTGTATTTCTGCGGTTGGGAAGAGAAGAAGGTCAGTCCTTCGAGGCCGGCGTGGTCAGCGGAGTCGAGAACGCGCCCCACGCCGACAATGGCGGCGTCCGGACGAGGGAGGTCGGCGAGGACGATGTCACCGAGGAGTACCTCGACGAGAGGTGAAAAAACACGACGGGTCGGGCCGGCGCGCGAGTGGCGCCGGCCGGACGATCAGGCTCCTTCGAAACCGCCGTTCAACACGAGGTCGGGATCGCGGTGCCGTACGTGGCATTTACATAATCAAGGAACCGTTGTGCCGAGACCGTGTCCAACCGATAGACGACGTTCGTCGCGCGGACAGCGTCTCCGGTAATCGTGATCGCGACGAGGTACGTCGTCCCGTTGACCGTCAGGAAGTTCGGACCTCCGGAATCTCCGTAGCACGCCCCGCCGTCACCGGTGGACGGATTCTGAGAGAGCCGCAGGTAGCCTTTGTTCAGCGCGAGAAACGAGGAGGACGCGTACATCCTCGGGACGGGATTGGCGTCCTGAAAGAACGGAACCCCTCCGTCCACGACCCGATTCTGGAGGCCGTACCCGACGACCGGGAAGATAGAGCCCTTCAACCCGTTCTGCGCGGCGAGCTGATCCAGAAGCCCGCAGTCTGGCAGGGTGGCCGGCGTGATGCCGCCGGGTGCGGCCGCCAGGATCAGCGCTCCGATGTCGCCGGAATCATTCTGGCGCTGGCTGTACTCGGGATTGGTCACCGCCGCTGTCACGGCAATCAGCTTCGTGGCCGGCGTCGTCAAATTGCCGAACCGTCGTCAGCGTGTCGTCAGCGCGTCGCGGTGCCCTGCAACCCCGACCGAAGCGGTACGGCCGTCCAGTTCCGGCCGGAATCGGCGCTCTTCCAGACTTCCCCCGCCCCGCCCAGGTAGAGCGTCGATCCGCTCCCCGGCCCGATCGCGAGCGCGTGCGCTCCCAAGCGAGACACGATCGGTGACCAGGTCATTCCGCTGTCGTTGCTGCGGAAGAGCCCGTCGACGGTCGCCGCGTAGAGGCGCGAGGATTTCGACGGGTCGGCCCAGACCCCGAGAACGCCGACGCCCGGAAGTCCTCCGTTTGCGGGAGTCCACGTCGTCGCGCCGTCGAGGCTTCGGAAGATCCCCGTCTCGGTCGCCGCGAAGACCGTGGAAGGAAATCCCGGAGGTACGGAGAGGCCGCGCACCGTCGCCTTCGAGGGGAGAGGCGCCGCCGGCGCCCAATGAGAGCCGCCATCCGTCGTCTTGAAAATGCGGCCGTCGTTGGCGGCGGCATAGAGGACTCCCGGCGCGGCGGATGCGAGTCCGGATACCGATCCGTGGAGACCCTCGCTCGCTGTCTGCCACTTCTCGGCGTTGAGAGCGCTTCGAAACACTCCGTCATCGGTCGCCGCGTAGAGCGTGCCCGGGGCGCCCGGGTCGACCGCGAGAGCCGAGACGTCTCCGTTGCTCAGCCCGGAGTTGAACACGGCCCACGAGGCGCCGCCGTCCATGCTGCGGAAGACCCCCGCTCCCTCGCTCGCCGCATACACGACGGTCGCGCGCGTCGGATCGACGGCGATCGCGGAGATGGAAACCGCTTCGAGCGCTCCGCGACCCGGAAGCCAGCTCTCACCCCCGTTCGTGCTGCGATACACGCCGTTGGAGGTCGCCGCGTGGAGGATCGTCCCTTCGCGATCGAGCGCGAACGCCGCGACGACCCCGGCGCCGGGATTCTCGGCGGGAGCCTCCGCGTTATCGGCTCCGGTCGCGGATGCCACCGTGGATGCCGGCGCCGCGTCGAACGGATTGCGCACCGGCTCGGAGGAGGCCGACATGCTCGAGGCCGAGGAGAGGTGGGCGGCTTGCATCGCGCTGGAAGAGATTGGCGCGGCGGCCGCTCCGAGGAGACTCGCTGGCGCCGAGCCCGGAAGGGAGCTCCCCTGCGCGACCGAGACGGGGCCCTTCTCCGTCGCGGCGCGCTCGACTCCCTTCGGAGCGGCGGCCGGCGGACGGCGGCCCGGCGGTTGCCCGTCGACGAGGCGGATCGGGGTCCAGTGCCCTCCCGCGTCGAGCGTCTTGAAGACGCCGCCGTTGGTTCCCGCGTACAGGACCTGCGGAGACGCCGGGTGGATGGCGAG
>JBBQDF010000397.1:0-3456 GCA_038319475.1 Thermoanaerobaculia bacterium | reverse complement strand
TTCGAAGGGCTTCCCGCAGGGCCGCTCCCCGTAGAAATCCAGACGCTGGGCTTCGATGATCAGCGCCGCCCCGTCGGGAGAACGGTTGCGGGCCCCTTCCAGGTCACGCTGCCGAGCGAATCGGTGACGGCGCGCCTAAGGTGAGCGGCGCCGAAGGCGCTGATTTCTGGACAGCACGAGCTCGATGAACTCCCGGACCGCGCCCCGGCCGCCGGGGTTCTTCAGGACGACGGCCGCCGCGGATCTGGCCGCCGGAACGGCGTCGGCGGGACAGGCGGAGAACGCGGCGGCTTGGAGGAGCGGGATGTCCGGCTCGTCGTCCCCCATCGCGGCGGTTTCCGCCGGGGTGACACCGAACTTCCCGCAGAGCTCCCGGTAGACCCGGAGCTTTCCGTCGTGCGGCACGCCCTGCCGGCAGTCGCGGACGCCGAGCTCGCGGGCGCGCCTGGCGGTCGCCCGGGAGTTGCGGCCCGAGATCCACGCGACGCGCAGCCCGGCCGCGATCGCCATCTTCATGCCGTGACCATCTTTGGTGTCGAAAACCTTGAAGTCATTTCCGTCATCGGCGAGATAAATCCGGCCATCGGTCAGGACCCCGTCGACGTCGAAGAAAAGAGCCCTGACCGGGAGGTCGCGGCGGCCTCTCGACAACCGCGCCGTCACGCCGTGATTCCGGCGGAGAGGAGATCGTGGAGGTGCACGGCCCCGGCGAGGCGGCCCTGTTCGACGACGAAAAGCGACGTGATCCGCGCGTCTTCCATCGCCGCGAGTGCGGTCGAAGCGAACTCCTCGGCGGACACCGTCCGAGGCGCCGGATGGAGGCACGCGCCCGCGGTGCGGGACAGCAGGGCCGCGTCCGTCTCGAGAAGCCGGCGGAGGTCGCCGTCCGAGATCACCCCGATCAGGCGGTCCTCGCCGTCGACGACCGCCGTGATGCCCATCATCTTCCGGGACATCTCGTGGATCGCTTCCGCCATCGGGGTCTCCGCCGTGACGCGCGGAACTCGCTCCCCCGTCCTCATCAGGTCTTTGATCTTCAGGAACCGGCGGCCGAGATCTCCGCCGGGATGGAGCGCTGCGAAATCTTCTTCCCGGAAGCCGCGCCGCTCCGAAAGCGCCATCGCGAGAGCGTCACCGACGGCGAGCATCGCGGTGGTCGAAGCCGTCGGCGCCAGATTCAACGGGCAGGCCTCGCGGGAGACGGTGATCGACAGGACGATGTCGGCCGCGCGCGCGACCGACGAGCCCTCGGTGCCGGTCATCGCGATCGTCGTCAGTTTTCGCGTCCGCGCGAACTCGAGTAGGCGCACCACCTCGGGGGTCTCGCCGGAATGAGAGAGCGCGAGGACCAGATCCCCCGCGACGAGCATCCCGAGATCTCCGTGGCTGGCCTCGGCGGCGTGAAGGAAATAGGCGGGCGTCCCGGTCGAAGCCAGAGTGGCCGCGATCTTCTGCCCGACCAGCCCGGACTTGCCGAGCCCCGTCACGCAGAGGCGACCGGGAGAAGCCGCAATCTCTTCGGCGGCGCGTACGAACTGCGGTCCCAGATTACCGATCTGCTCGCGAACGGTGTCCGCCTCGATCTGGAGGACCCGGCGTGCGGCTTCGAGGATCACTCGCCGTATCTTAGCCGGAGCGCCCCCGTGGGCTCGGCTCAGGGCAGAGCGGCAACGCAAAAGGGGAGTTGTTCACGCGCCTGGAAATGGCCCCCGAGGCCCGGTCTTTGAAGCTGAACGGTGAACGGTGAACGGTGAACGCTGAACGCTCAACCCTCATCCCTCACCCTCTCCTCACTTCATCAACACCTCTTCAATGTACCCGAGCGCCCGCGGGTCCTTCGACTGTCCCAGCCAGAACAGCGCCTGCTTGCGCACGACGGGGTTGCGGTTGGTGCGCGCGACCTGAATCAGCTGCGTCGTGGATTCTTCCGACGGCAGCTGGGTGAGCGCGAAGACCGCCTTCTTCTTGACCTCGGTCTCGGGGTCGTCGCGGATCGCGTCGTTGATCAGTTAGACGGGGCTGGCTCCCGGTGGTTAGCCGGAAGAGAGGCGAAATTTGCGGTGCGGGAGTGCTCGGGCATGGGAGACGAACGGGAGGTTCAGCGTTGAGAGTGGAAAAACAGCCGAAGCTGGCCCTCGCCTCCCGCCCTCCCAGCGGTACGGCGCCCATGGCGGCCCTCCGAACTCCCGCGCGGCCGCGACGCTCAACGCTCAACGCCTGACCCTCCCGAGTTCGTCATACGATTTGCCCGTGCACCCTTTAGTCGAGACGGTTCTCCGGTACGGACTGCCTCTCGTGTTCGCGAACGTCTTTTTAGAGCAGATCGGGCTCCCGATTCCCGCCGTTCCGACCCTGATCGTGGCCGGCGCTCTGACGGTCGAGCACGACATCCGGGTGACGAGCGTCCTTCTCGTCGCGCTTCTCGCGTGCCTGATCGCGGATTCGATCTGGTACGCGCTCGGTCATCGGATGGGGCTCGGGGTCTTGAAGACTCTTTGCAGAATCTCGCTCTCGCCGGATTCCTGCGTCCGGCAGACGGCGAGCGCCTTCGAGCGCTGGGGGATGCCGTCCCTGCTCGTGGCGAAGTTCATCCCGGGGTTCTCGACAGTCGCTCCGCCGCTCGCCGGCGCGATCGCCCGCCGCCCGATCGCATTTCTGCTCTACGACGCGGGCGGCTCTCTTCTCTGGGCCGGGGGCGCCGTCCTGCTCGGCCGTCTCTTCCACCGCGCGGTCGACCGGGCGCTTGCCTTTCTGACCAGCATCGGCACGGGCGCGTTCGCCCTTCTCGCGACGGCGCTCTTTCTCTACATGCTGTTGAAGTGGTGGCAGCGGCGCCGGTTCTACCGGATGCTGCGCATGTCGCGGATCACCGTCGACGAGCTGCGGCCGCTATTAAGCGGGGATCGCGCTCCCGTGGTCCTGGACGTGCGAACGCAGGGCGCGCGGATGGCAGACCCGCGGAGGATCCCCGGAGCGCGTACGCTCGAATATCGCGAGATCGAGGCGAAGGCCTCGTCGCTCCCCGCGGACCGTCAGATCGTCCTCTACTGCACGTGACCCAACGAAGCCTCGGCGGCCCGTGTGGCCCGCGCGCTGATCGACAGAGGGTTCACCAACGTGCGACCGCTCGCGGGGGGATTCGACGCGTGGGTCGCCGCGGGTTTTCCCATCGAGGGGTCCGAGGAGCTCCCTGCGGAGTCGGCCTCGGGGACCTGACGGGCGGAGAGTGGGGCACGCCTTCGGCGCTCCGACGTCATGAGCCGCTCGAATCGCGATGTCTCGGCACGGCGGATCAAGTCGGGCCGATTTCGCAGATGCCATGGTCTTCGCAGATCTGGCGCATCGCCGCGGCGGCTGTGTTGAAGGCGAGGATGATCGATCCCCCCGTCCTTCCGGCGGTGAGATCTCCGGCGAGGAAGAGCCCGGGGACGCTGGTGCCGAACCGCTCCGTGAGCT
>JBBQDF010000396.1:0-3465 GCA_038319475.1 Thermoanaerobaculia bacterium | reverse complement strand
ACGAACGGCGGTCGGCAGGCGGCAGGCGGCAGGCGTAAGGCGGACGGGAAAACTCCAGGGAAGTACGAGCCGACCGCCAGGGTTGTAACGGGGAGCATGCCAGTTCGCGCGCGGGGCTTGTCCTTTCTGGTTCTTGCGGCGCTCGTTGCTGCGGCTTGCGGGTGTGTTTTTTTTCGGCGGCCGGAAGTGGCGTTTCGCGGAATTTCGGTCCGCTCTTTCAGTGCCAGCGGCGCGGACGTCGAGGCCGCGCTCGATGTTTACAACCCGAACTCTTACCGGATCTCGGTGCAGCGGCTGACTTACCGGGCGACCGTCGAGGGCCGGGAGGCCGGCGGCGGGACGGTCGACGCCGAAACGATTCTGGAGGGGAAGCAGACCACCTCTGTCCGGCTACCGCTGATGATCGACTGGAACAAGGTCCGGTCCGCGGGACTCGAGGCGCTGCTGGTGCGATCCATCGAATACGCGGTCGAGGGGGAGATCACTTTTTCGACGCCGATCGGGGTCTTCCACCGACCGTACCGTTACTCGGGCCGCTACTCGCCGTTTGATCGCGCGAAGTAGCGGGGCTTTGCGCTCTCAGCTGCCAGCTCTCCGCCAGTCTTCAACGCGACGCGGGAGAGGTCGAAGACATGAAGAGGGAAAGGCGGACGGCTCCCTTTCCCGCTTGAACGCTGACTTTTCGCAAACGACGCGGCGTCCTTTCCGCGCTGCTGCGCGGGCGCCGCTTAGGCCCGATGCTCCAGGACGGGAAGCCGTGACGACTTGCCCGTGGCCCAGACGTTCATTTCGCGTTCGCTCTGCAGGAGCTCTTTGAGCGAGAGCTGCGCGAGCACCCCGTCGATCGCTCCCTGGATGGTCTGCCAGACGGAGCGGATGGAGCAATCGCCCATGTGCGCGCAGGACGCATTCCCGGAGCCGGCGTAGCTGCCGCAGAAATTCTTGTCGAACAGCCGCCCGCCCAGGACGGCGAGCACCTGACCGACGGCAATCTGTTCGGGCGATCGGGCCAGGCTGTACCCCCCGGATTGTCCGCGGGTCGAGCGCACGAACCCGCCGCGCCGCAGGAGGCGCATCATTTTCGCGACGTTCGGCTCGGACATGCCTTCGACGCGCGCGAGCTCGGGGATCGTGACGCTCCCCTCGACGCCTGCGCGGCCGACGTGGAGCAGACAGCGCAGCCCGTACTCCTCCTGGGTCGAGAGCTTCATGGGCCCCGCCTTTCGTCTTTCGCCGTTGCCGCCTCGCCCTTTCTCACATCATTCCCAGCTGGAGTTTGGCCGCGTCCGACATCATGCTCATGTTCCAGGGCGGATCGAACAGGACCTGCACCTCCGCCTCTTCGATCCCGGGCACCGTCAGCAGCTTGTTGCGAATGTCGTCTTTCAAAACGTCGCCCATGCCGCAACCCGGCGCCGTCAGCGTGAAGCTCACTTCCGCGCGGCTGCCACCCTCTTCCTTCGGGACGACCTCGCACTTGTAAACGAGGCCGAGGTCGACGATGTTGACCGGGATCTCCGGGTCGTAGCAGGTGCGGAGCTGGTCCCACGCGAGCTCGCCCGCTGTTTTCCCGGATGCGGCCGCGTCCTCCGGCGAGACGATTTCCTCGCCGATCGCATCCGCGTCGCTGCCGTCCACGCGGGCCATGTAGCCGTAGGGCGTCATGACGGTGTAGCTGCCGCCGAGGGACTGCGTGATGGCGAGCGGGGTCCCCTCCGGGATGCGGATCTTCGTGCCGCTCGGGATTTCCGTCGCTTCGAACTCGCGGGTGGTCGTGACTTCTTTCTGCATGCGCATGGAAGGCTCCTAACAGACGACGGGAGGAAGGGGGCCCGTGGACGGCTCATCTTTCGGGGAGGCCTCCGCGCCGCTCTCGGTGGAAACGGTCTGCCCGGCTCCGTTCAAGGCGGACCGCATCGTGTGCCACGGCAGAGTCGCGCACTTGATGCGCACGGGGTACTCGCGGACTCCCGAGAAGACTTCGAGCTTTCCGAGGGGCGGCGCGTCGGCGGGCGCCCTCGAACCTCCCGTGATCAGGTCGTGGAAGCGCTCGAAGAGCGCCTCGGCCTCGGAGCGGCTCCTGCCCCGGAGGGCGTCCGTCATCATCGATGCGGAGGCGGTCGAGATGGCGCAGCCGGCGCCCTGAAACGAGATGTCACGGACGGTGTCGCCGTCGAGCTCGAGGTACACCGTCTCGCGGTCCCCGCAGAGCGGGTTGTAGCCCTCGGCCTTCCGGTTCGCGGAGGCGAGCTCGCGGAAATTCCTCGGCCTCTTGCCGTGGTCGAGGATGGTCTCCTGGTACAGGTCGCGAAGGTCGGAAGACATGCGTTACTGGAACATCCGTATGACATTGCGGATGCCGGACGCCAGGGCGTCGACCTCTTCCCGCGTGTTGTAGAGGCCGAACGAGGCGCGCGCCGTCGCGGGGACCCGGAAGAAGTCCATGACGGGCTGCGCGCAGTGATGGCCCGTGCGCACGGCGATGCCCTCGCGGTCGAGCACGGTGCCGATGTCGTGCGGGTGGACGCCGTCGATGGTGAACGAAAGGACCGCCGCCTTGCGAGCCGCGGTGCCGATAATCCTCACGCCGGGGATCGACCCGACGATCTTCGTCGCGCAGGCCAGGAGGTCGTCCTCGTGCGCGCCGATCGCGTCGAGGCCGAGCGCGGTCACGTAATCGATCGCGGCGCCGAGAGCGATGACACCCGCGATGTTCGGGGTGCCCGCCTCGAACTTGTAGGGCAGCACGTTCCACGTCGTCTTCTCGAACGTGACCGAGCTGATCATGTCGCCACCGCCCTGCCAGGGAGGCATCGCTTCCAGGAGTGAGGCGCGGCCCCAGAGCACCCCCGTGCCGGACGGGCCGTACACCTTGTGTCCCGAGAACGCGTAGAAGTCGCAGCCGAGCTCCTGGACGTCCACCGGGAGCCTCGGGACCGCCTGGGCGCCGTCGATCAGGATCGGGACGCCGCGCGCGTGTGCGATCTCAGCCATTTCGCGCACGGGGTTCAGCGTGCCGAGCGCGTTCGACACGTGTGCCACGGCGACGATCTTCGTTCGGTCCGTGATCAGAGCCTGAAACGCGTCCAGAGGGACTTCGCCCTTCGGATCGATCGGAGCGACCTTGAGCGAGGCGCCCTTTTCCTCGCACAGCATCTGCCAGGGCACGATGTTGGAATGGTGCTCGAGGGCCGTGATCAGGACTTCGTCACCGGGCCCCACGTTCTTCCGCCCGTAGGTCTGCGCGACGAGGTTGACGGCCTCGGTGGTGCCGCGGAGAAAGATGATTTCCTTCGTCTCCGGCGCGTTTAAGAGTGCCCGCACCTTCCCCCGCACCGCGTCGTAAGCGTCGGTCGACTCGACGGACAACAGGTGGACGCCGCGGTGAATGTTCGCGTAGATCCGCTCGTAGACGTCCCTCTCGGCGTCGAGCACCGCGAGCGGTTTCTGGGTCGTCGCGGCGTT
>JBBQDF010000395.1:0-3485 GCA_038319475.1 Thermoanaerobaculia bacterium | reverse complement strand
ATGCCGATGACCTCGAGGAAGGCCTCGCGATTGGGGGCATAGCCGGCGAAGGGGCCGAGCTCCGCGGCCACGCGGGAGGACTGGACGTAGGCCTCTCCGCACATCAACGACGTGATCGCGGCGGCGTGGGCGCGCCCTTCCTCGGAGTCGTAGGGAACGCCGGCCGCCATGAGAAGCGCGCCGAGGTTCGCGTAGCCGAGGCCGAGCGGCCGGAACTTGTGGGAGTTCGCCGCGATCGCGGGCGTCGGGTACGAGCAGTTGTCGACCAGCATCTCCTGGGCGGTGATCATGACGTCGACGGCGTGGCGGAACGTCTCGACGTCGAAGGAGCCGTCCTCCTCGTTGAAGAACTTCATCAGGTTCAGCGAGGAAAGATTGCAAGCGCTGTCATCGACAAACATGTACTCGCTGCACGGGTTAGACGCGTTGATCCGGTGCGTCGCCTTGACCGGGTTCCAGCGGTTGATCGTCGTGTCGTACTGCATTCCCGGGTCGCCGCACACCCACGCGGAGTCGGCGATCTTCGCCATGAGGTCGCGCGCGCGGTAGCTCTTGTATGGCTGGCCGGTCAGGACTTCCTTCGTCTGCCACTCGCCGTCTTTCTCGACGGCTTCCATGAACTCGTCGGTCACGCGGATCGAGTGGTTGGCGTTCTGGTAGAAGATCGACGCGTACGCCTCGCCGTTGAACGAGCCGTCGTAGCCGGCGTCGATGAGAGCCCAGGCCTTCTTCTCTTCGTTCGACTTCGACGTCACGAACTCCTCGATGTCGGGATGGTCGATGTTCAGGATGACCATCTTCGCGGCGCGGCGGGTTTTGCCGCCGGACTTGATGGCGCCGGCGAAGGAGTCGAAGCCCTTCATGAAGGAGAGGGGGCCCGAGGCCGTGCCGCCGGCCGAGAGCGACTCATGGGATCCACGGATCGACGAGAGGTTCGATCCGGTTCCCGAGCCGAATTTAAACAGCATGCCCTCGGTCTTGGCGAGTGAGAGGATCGAGTCCATCGAGTCGCCGCAGGCGTTGATGAAGCAGGCCGAGCCCTGGGGCTTGGGCTCGATCCCGACGTTGAACCAGACGGGAGAGTTGAAGGAGGCGACCTGGTTGACCAGGATCGCGGCGAGCTCGTCGTGGAAGGCGTCGCGGTCGGCGGAGGTGCGGAAGTAGCCGCCCTTTTCCCCGTACGCGGTGATCGTCCCGGCGACGCGCTCGATGAGCTGCCGCACGGAGGTCTCGCGCTCGGGTGAGCCCATGCGCCCGTGGAAGTATTTCTGCACGACGATGTTCGTCGCCGTCTGCGACCAGGACTTGGGCACTTCGACGTTCTTCTGCTCGAAGATCGTCTCGCCTTTCTCCGACACGATCGAAGCCGTACGCAGCTCCCACTCGATCGCGTCGTACGGAGAGACCGACGGGTCCGAATACACGCGTGTAAACGTCAGTCCCTTGAGGGCCCTTTCGGCCGTCGTCCGGGCCTCCACCTCGACCTCTTTGAGCTCCCTGTCCTTCATTCCCCCGTCCTCCTTTCGAAGCAAATGCTCCCGCCACGAAGCTTCGAACCCCTGGCCGCCCGACCCCTTTGGAAGTGATGCGGATAAACCGCCAGTGTTGCCCTTGAGCCTAAGTCCGGTGGGAATTCCGAGTCAAGAGGAAAACACAAGATGTAGTGGTGCCCTGCCCCGGGGCCCTCAGGGAATGGGTGGCACGCCGGTTGCTGTTATCTCAGGCGTGATGAGACGAAACGCAGCCACACGGCACCAGACGAGCCTGTTCGAAACCCAGGAATCGAGGCAAAAGGGCCACAACGCCCGGGTCTCGTACAGGTCGGTTTTCGACGTCCGCGGCGCTCGCCTGGCGATCGGACACTTCAATCGCCCCCTCGCGGCCGAGGAACGGTCGCTCCTGACGCGCGCCTGGGAACGCTCGCGCCTGCCCGGTGTCGAGGACTTCGAGGTTTCGGACAGCCGCGTCTCCTTTCTGACCGATCCTCCTAAAGTCGACGCCACGTGGCAGTCGATCGAGACGATCCTCGCCGCATCTCACTCTCTGGCAAAGGCTTCCTGACGCGGGTTGCGCCGCTTGCACCGCCCGGACCATAATGGCGGCCGAGGAGAACACTATAATGGCGGCCGAGGAGAACACTATGTCCAGCACCATGGAATCCAGTCCGACGCCGATCACGGCCCCCTCTACGGGCCCGCTGCTAACTCTGACCGACGCCGCGATCGCCAAGGTGAAGTTCTTCGCGGGCACGATGCCCGATTCCGAGAACAAGCCCCTCCGGATCTTCGTCCAGGGCGGCGGCTGCTCCGGCTTCCAGTACGGTTTCACCTTCGACGAGAAGAAAGAGGGTGACGCGGTCATCAGCGCCGGCGGCATCGAGGTCGTCGTCGATCCCCAGAGCGCGACGTACCTGAAAGACTCGAAGGTCGACTACGTGGAGGATTTCCGCGGGGCCGGCTTCTCGGTCACGAATCCGCAGGCGACCGGCGGCTGCGGCTGCGGGAAGTCGTTCAACGCGTAATCGTCCGCTACCATCCGGAATTCACGAGCCCCGCGAAAGCGGGGCTTTTTGTTTGCCGCGCGGATTCGCGCGAAAATAAAAGAAGCCCCGCCTTTCGGCGGGGCTTTTCGTCTTGAGGAGCAGGGCACCTTGGGGTCAGACCCCCTGCTGGGGGTCAGACCCTGCAAAGATCTAAAAGCGCATGACCGCGCTCAGCTGGTAGTGCCGCGGCGCCACCAGGGCGTTGCGGTTGGTCGGCTTGCCGAAGTTCTCGTTCGGGAGAAGCGTGATGCCGCCCGTCGCGACCACCGGCTGCTGGTTGGTGAGGTTGACGACCTCGCCCTTCACGCCGAGCTGGAGGGGACCGAAGATCTTGAAGTCCGCCTGGAGCGCGAAGTTGAGCGAGTACCAGTTCGGAAGGCGCTCGGAGCCCTTGCGCTGGTAGTAGTACACGTCGGTGTCGCCGTTGATGCTGAACGTGCGCTGAGCCTGGTACGGCAGGCCGGAGCTGAACGTGAATGAAGGCGCGGCCGTCAGGTTGAGGATCGAGAAGGGCATCGTGTACGCCGCGAAGATCTTGACGAGGTGGGTCGTGTCGTAGGACAGGGTCCCGCTGCGGTTGTGCCCGAGGATGTCCGGGCAGTTCCCGCTGATCTCCGGAACGAGGATGTCTCCGTTGGCGTTGCGCACCGCCGGGACCGTGCACGTGTCGCCGTTGTAGTCGAAGAGCTGCGACGAGAAGATCGCCTCGTGGTTGCCTTCCGACTCCGACAGCGTGTAGTTGGCCAGGACCTGCCAGTTCTGGGTGAACCGTTTCTCGAACGTCAGCTCGATCGCCTTGTAGTACCGCTTGAGCAGGTCGTCGGAAAAGTTGAAGGGAGTCTGGAGCTTCGCGCCTTCGGGCGTGATGACCCGCGCGTCGTCTATCAGGTCCGTCCACTTCCGGTAGATTCCCCGCACTCCGACCGCCGTCGTCCGGCCGATC
>JBBQDF010000394.1:0-3486 GCA_038319475.1 Thermoanaerobaculia bacterium | reverse complement strand
CGTCGCCAGCGTGGAGGCGATCGCCGCGGCGATGGCCGGCGATTCCGCGTCGGCGGAGCGGGCGATTGCCCGCGCCGAGGAGAGCGGAAAGGGCTTCGGCCACTTCCACCACGCGGCTTACGACATCGGCTCCGCCTATGCCTTGCTGGGACGCTCCGACGAGGCGGTTCGGTGGCTGCGCACGGCAGCCGAAAACGGATTCCCGTGCTATCCGCTTTATGCGAAGGATCCGAATCTCGACCGGATACGAAGCGATCACACCTTCTCGGAATTTCTGGGGCAACTTCGGAGCGAGTTCGAGAAGCAGCGCAACCTGCCGTCATGATCACTTCTCTTATGGCAGCGGCGCCACGTCTCCTCCGCTACGCCGCAATGATTCCGAGCCGCTTCTTTTCGTCGATCGCGTAGCCTGGGAAGACCGGCTTCAAGTCCCGCACCCCGAGCCGCCCGGCGAGGATCTCCGCGAAGACGTCGCGGAAATCCGTCGTGACGGCGACGTCCCGGTTTTCGTAAAGCTGCCCGGGAGCGAGTCCGGGCCACTGCCCGTAGACCTTTCCGCCCTTCACGCCCCCGCCCGCGACGAGCATCACGTTCGCGTGGCCGTGGTCGGTGCCCCGGTTTCCATTTTCCCGCACGGTGCGGCCGAATTCCGACATGGTGACCAGAGTGACGTCCGCCATGCGGGATCCGAGGTCTCTGGCAAAGGCGGCGATCGCCTGCCCGTAGTCGCGGAGGCGGTTCGAGAGTTGCCCGTTCGCGCCGCCCTCGCCGGCGTGCGTGTCCCACCCGCCGATGTCGGTGAAGGCGACCTCCATCCCGACGTTCGCCTTGACGAGCTGCGCGATCTGTTTCAGCGAATTGCCGAACGGCCCCTTCGGGTACTCGGCGCCATTTTCCGGCGCGATTTTCGAGGGGTCGGCGGATTTGAGGATCCGGACGGCTTCGAACGAGTCGCGCGCCGTTCCCTGGAGGGCGCCTGACACCGCATCCGCGTACATGGACTCGAAGGAATCGGACGCGGCACCGCTCGCGGCGCCGGCGCGGATCCCGAACTCGGCGACGTTGGTCATCGAGACGGCGCCGGCGGAGCCCGAAAGGATGCGGGGCAGCGAAGGCGAGACGGCGAGCGCCCGCAGGGGGGAAGATTTCGCCGGCTTCTTCTCCGCGATGGCGCGGGAAAGAAACCCGTCGGTCGTCGACTTCACGCCCGGGGTTCCGGATTCCATGAAGTCCTGCGCGTCGAAGTGGGACCGCGTGGCGTCCGGGCTGCCAACGGCATGAACGAACGCCGCGGATCCATCCTTGAAGAGTGGCAGAACGGGCGACAGAGACGGATGGAGGCCGAAGAACCCGTCGAGGTCCAGGGCCGCGCCTTCTCCGGAGCCCGGCCGCGGGATCGCGATCGAAGGGCGCGCGTCGTAATACGCCTTCTCGGCGAACGGTACGACCACGTTCAACCCGTCGACCGCGCCGCGCTGAAAGATCGCGACGATGACCCGGCCGCTCGAGGGAGTGCCCGCGCGGGCCATGCGAACGAACACGTTCGGCAGGAACCCGCCGGCCACGAGCGCGAGCCCGGTCGATTTCAAGAAGAGTCTGCGGTTCAGCATTGGATTTCTTGATTCCGTCACTGCTTCTGGAACTCCGGGCTTCCGAGGATCAGCGCCGCGATCAAGGGCACCTGCGTGTTCGCCGAAGGGTCGTCCGTCGGAGCGGTCCGGCCTTCGAGCTGTCTGGCGATCGTTCTCCGCGTCGCGGGTGTCAGGTCACCCGCCACGAGCACCTTCGCCAGCGAGTCGAGAGCACGGGCGGGATCCGAGGCGTCTCTGGCGTCCATCAGACGGGTCACGTCCACCGACGTGCCCGGCAGCTTGTTCGCGGAAAGGCTCAGCGCGAAGTTCAGCCGCGACACGAGGGAGCCCGTGTTCACCCACGCCGACGCCGCGTCCGAGTACCCGGTGGGCGGCTGGCAGAGGTAGAGCGGTTCACCCATCTGCGCGATCTGTCTTAAGAGTGGAAGTCCGCCGTTCGTCTCGCCTCCCATGGCGCGGATCGCGGAGACCACGTACTCGAACGGCGACTTCACCTTCGAACGGTAGGAAGCCCGGTCGAAAAACTCTGGGCTCTCGATGAGCGCGCGGACCGTCTCTCTCAGGTTGCCGTCGGTCGCGAGGAACCTCTTCGCGACGCGGTCGATGAGCGCGGGCGATGGGTCGTCCGTGACCAGCCTGCAGGCGAGCTTCCGCGCGATGTGGAGAGCGGTCGCCGGATGCCGGGCGAGGCGGCGGATCATCTCTTCGCCTTCTTCGGCGCCGCCTCCCGGGGGGAACGTCTGACCGAGGACGGTCTTGGCGCCCGCGTCGTGCGCGCGAGCGCGGAAGAGAAACCCGCCGCCGTCGCGCTCGAGCGACCAGCCGGTCAACACGCGCGCGAGATCCGTGACGTCCTTCTGGGTGTATCCGCCGTCGACCCCGAGGGTGTGCAGCTCCATCAGCTCCCGCGCGTAGTTCTCGTTCAGCCCGCCTTTCCGCCCGCGGAGGGGCGGAGATGAGACGGCGCCCATACCGTCGGGCTCCCGCGACCCGGTCTCGAGAGCGGTTCTGCCGGGCCGGTGCTCCGGGTCCGCCACGGACTGCGCGTTGTCGAGGTAAAAGAGCATCGCCGGCGATTTCGCGGTCGCGAGCAGCAGGTCTTCGAACCGCCCCCAGATGCGCGGCCGGACCGCGTCGCGTTCGAAGGACGTGATGAACACGCGGTCGAGCCCCTTCGCCGCGTAAACGTTGAAGTGATTCATCCAGAAGTCCACGAGGACCTCGTTTAACTGTCGCTCGGAATACACCGCGCGAAGAACCCGCGCCGTGGAGAGCTCCTCGATGACCCTGCGGGGCCGCTTTTGCGGCGGGATCCTGTCCCTTTCCTCCGCCGCGCGGGTTTCTTCCGTGGCGGAGGCGGCCTCACCCGCGCCCGCGCTGGCGGCGAGCAGCTTGCGCTGCCGCCGCGCTTCTCGGACCGGCTTTTCGTAGACGTCGAAAATCTCCTGGCTCGACATCGCCAGAGTCGGAAGGTTCTCGAGCTTCGCCGCGAGAAGTGGGTCGGAAACCGCCTCCGGGTTCAGCTGGGACTCGATCCAGCGCGAAAGGCCCATCTCGAGGACGCGCTCGACGTCCCCCGGCCGGGGACCAAAGCCCAGGCGGTTCAACGCCTGCAGGACCTTTTCGCGGCTGGACATCCGCGCGGCCGCGGGCGCATGGGCAGAGCGCCGCGCGGCGGCGGCGGATGCGGCGGCGCCCGTGGAGAGCGCCGCCGCGAGCAGGATCGCCACGGGTCGCGGGGGCGTACGGGAAGTCACCATAGTGTTTGGACGAAAGCCGGGAGCGGGGGATTACCCGGGGCCGGATCTGGAGAACGTTTCCTCCTCGGACCTTCCGCGCTCGAGATTTCGCGTTGCCCCGCCGCGCGGCGGATCGTCCGTCCTCTGCCGGGTGT
>JBBQDF010000393.1:0-3488 GCA_038319475.1 Thermoanaerobaculia bacterium | reverse complement strand
GGTGCTGAGCGCAGGGACCGTGGCGCCCCCGCCCCGTCTCCCCCTTTCTCGGGATGCCCATGACGCGCGTTGAACCCATCGAACGTGCGCTTCCGCGGGATTGGAAGCGCGTGATCCGCGACCAGCCGCTGATGTCCGTCTGCGCGGCTTTTGCCGTCGGGATCTATCTCGGGCGACGTCACGCCAGCAGGCTCCTGTTCGCTGCCGTCAGCCTCGGCCTTTCGACCGCGATCGAGGGGACATCGGCGCGATCCCGGTAGCGTTCGCACCATAACGGTCGGAAGCGGCCCCTCTGCCGCTTCGTATAATCGGGCCGTGACACATCGCCCGTCGGTTCACCCCGCGCTATCGACCTTCGCGTCGAGCGCGGGTTGAGCCTGCAAGATAGGTCAGTTCGACCTGTCCGCGCTTCTGGCAAAGCTGCCCGCCTCTTCCGACCCCAACCTCTTAGTCGGGCATGGGGCGGCGGACGACGCGGCTGTGTACCGCCTCGGCGGCGGACAGGTGATGGTCCAGACGGTCGATTTTTTCACTCTGGTCGTGGACGACCCCTGGACCTTCGGGCAGATCGCCGCGGCCAATGCGCTGTCGGACATCTACGCCATGGGGGCACGGCCGGTGCTCGCGCTCGCGCTCGCCGCGTTTCCCACGGGGGAGCTGCCGATCGAAGTTCTCGAGGCGATCCTGCGCGGCGGCGCGGAAAAAGTGGCCGAGGCGGGCGCGGTGATCGGAGGCGGCCACTCGATCGACCACGACATCCCGCTTTACGGCCTCTGCGTCACCGGGCTCGCGGCCGAGTCCGCCGTCGTGACGAACGCGGGGGCGCGGCCGGGAGACGTCCTGATGCTCACCAAGCCTCTCGGTGTCGGGATCACGATCTCGGCGGGCCGCGCGGACGCGCTCGGCGCCGCGGGCATCCGCCGGTTTTTTCGCCGGCCCGCGCTTTCCGGCGGGGCTCTCGACGAGGCGATCCGGGTCATGTCCGCTTTGAACCGCGCGCCGGCGGAGGCTTTCCAGGGCCTGGACGTCCATGCCGCGACCGATGTCACCGGGTACGGTCTGCTCGGCCACGCGTGGGAAATGATGGAGGCCTCCCGCGTCACGGGCGAGTTCTTCGTCGCCGAGATTCCGATCCTTCGCGGCGCCCGCGAGCTCGCGGCGCGAGGAATCGCACCGGAGGGTTCGCGGGTGAACCTGCGCAACATGCGTCCTCGCACAGAGGTCGAAGACGGGGTGACGGACGAGGACCTGCTCCTCCTGTGCGACGCGCAGACGTCCGGAGGCCTGCTCGTTTCGATCGGCGCCGCCGACGCGGAGACCTACGCCGCCAGGTGTCGCGAGGCGGGGGCGACGTCGACGCGCGTGGTGGGCCGGGTCGTGGACGCGGGGGAAACGAGGGTTCGGGTTTCGCGAGATCGCCAGCTGACGCGTGAGAACTGAGAACTGAGAACTGAGAACTCCGGCCGCCCGCTTCGCACGAAAGGAAAACATGTCGAGAAACGACGAGGAAGAGTGGGTCGAAGTCGCCTCCACGGGTCAGGATGAGGAGGCGTCTCTCATCGCCGGGCTCCTGAAATCCGAGGACATACCCTGTCAGGTCGAGGGACCGACGGGCGGATCGCCGTGGCCCGAGAACCTGGGCGCGTTCGGGATGAGCCGGGTGATGGTCCCTCCCGAGCGCGCCGAGGATGCCAGGACCCTGCTGGCCCGCCGCGAGCGGGATTTCGAAAACGCGCAAGGCGAGCCGGAGAAGCTCGAGGAATGAACCCGCTTCCGCCCGGGTCCCGGATCGGCCGGTTCGAGGTTTCGGGCCTCCTCGGCGAAGGCGCCATGGGCATCGTCTACCTGGGCCACGACCCGCAGATCGAGCGCCCCGTGGCGATCAAGACGGTGCGCCCCCAGGGAGTCGGCGGCTCGTCCGTCGAACTCGAGACGCGCTTCTTGAACGAGGCGAAGCTCGCGGGCCGGCTCCAGCACCCGAACATCGTCACCATCTACGAGGCGGGTCAGGTGGACGGGCTGCTCTACATCGCCATGGAGTACGTCGACGGAGATGCGTTGACGCATTTCCTGTCGCCTCGCCTCGACCCGGGCTATGCGCGGGGCGTCGAGACGGCGGGCGCCCGCGGAACCCTGACGCTGCGCGAACGCGTCGAGGTCATTCGCGAGGCGGCGCTCGCGCTGCAGCACGCGCACCAGCGCGGCGTTCTCCACCGGGACGTGAAACCGGGCAACATCCTGTTGACGCGGGACCGGCGGGTCAAGGTCGCGGATTTCGGCATCGGAAAGCTTCTGACCGCGACGGTCGACCTGACCCGCACCGGCCAGATGATCGGCAGCCCCGCCTACATGTCGCCGGAGCAGATCCGGGGGGAAAAGCTGGACGGCCGATCCGACTTCTTTTCTCTCGGCGTCGTCTTTTACGAGCTGCTCACGGGCCGCCGCCCGTTCCCGGGCGACTCGATCACCACGCTCGTCTACCAGATCCTGCATACGGAGCCGCGCGACCCGCTGGAGATCCGCGCGGATCTGCCGTCCTCGACGCGGGAGGTTTTTTCGAGGCTCCTCGCGAAATCTCCGGACCGGCGTCCCGTCGACGGGGCGGACTTCCTGCGCGAGGTGCGCCGGGTGGCGGACCAGCTCGGGGAGCCGGAGCAGACGATGATCCTGCCTGCGGCGGGCACCGCCCCGATCACCGCACCGGGGGCGCCGCCGGCGCGATTCACGTCCACGGCTCCCGTGGGATCGGGACCGGCGCCGCAGGAGCCGCCTCCGCCGCTGGCGCCCGCGGCGACCCTTCCGCCGGCGGACCCCGCGTCGCCTGGCTCTCAGAACGCGGACCTTCGCCGGTCCGCCCCGTCCGGCCGCTCGGCGGGGGCGCTGTATCTTTTCGGCCTCGCGGCCGTCCTCATCGCGCTCGGGTTCTTCCTCTGGACCTGGAGGCGCTCGAATGCCGTCCCATCGGCGCCCGCGGGGGAGCCGACGGCGGTGGCGGGCGCCGGACCGGTTTTCGGCGGCCCGGCCGCTCTGCCGGCGCCGTCCCCTTCCCCCGTCCTCGTGGCCGCCGCACCGACTCTCGCCGCGCCTGCGACGATCGGCCCCCTTCCCACGCGCGGACCCGCGACGGCGGCGGATGCGCTGGTCGGCGCTCCGCGGTACAACGGCCTTGCGCCCACGCGCGTGCCGCGCCCGACCGCCGAGGCCCGCGCGGTCGCGGCGCCTCCACCCGAGCCGCCCTCGGAGTCGCGCGGCGGAAGCGACTCGGAGTCTGCGTCGCTCTCCGGAGGCGCCGACAATAACTATCGGACGAAGCGCTTCGCAAAAATCGGCGTGAGCCCGGACCAGGCCCGGATGTATGTCGATGGGCGATACGTCGGAATCGCGGACGACTGGGACGACCGGGGAGGAGGCCGCAAGTTCGAGTTCGTGAAGGACGGCGTTCACCGGCTGCGGTTCGAGCTGCCCGGCCACCGCGAGTTGAACGTGGA
>JBBQDF010000392.1:0-3490 GCA_038319475.1 Thermoanaerobaculia bacterium | reverse complement strand
GCTCGCCCTCGCGGCGATCTTCGGGCTCGGGGCAGGCGACGCGATGCGTCCGCTCCCGGATCAGAACGGCACCCGGGCGGCGCTCGCGCTGATCGACGGGTATCGCGCGACCATCTCCCCCGTCTTCGCGCGGTCCGGACTCGTGCGGTGCCGCTTCACGCCGACCTGCTCGCAATACGGACGCGAGGCGATCGGGCGCTTTGGCTGGACGCGCGGGACCGCTCTCACCGCCGCCCGGCTGCTGCGTTGCCACCCGTTCACACGGGGTGGGTTCGACCCGGTGCCTGAGGACGGAAGGCGGTAGCGGTAGCGGGCAGGAGGAACAGGGTTCCCCGCGCTTTTCGCTCGCCGCCCTCTGACGCCGGCGCATCAGAGACGAAGAGGGCGTCGCCTCCCGCCAGCCGCTCGATTAAGGGCACGTCGAAAACGCGGCCGTGTCCTGGACTGGCGCAAAGGCGGTGTTCAACGGGTTCGTGTACGTCTTTACGGTCCCGTTCGAGGCGTCGGTCACCGTCATCGTCACCTGGACGTTCGTCAACCCGCCGGCGAACACCCAGTACCTCTGATTGAACCCGCAGCCGTTCAACACTTTCACCACCATCTCGACGTTCTGCGAGCTGAAGAACCAGAATTGCCCCGTGTCGCTCGTGCCGGGGATCGCGGTACCCGTGCCCGATCCGGTCGCACTCTGCCAGGTCGCCGTGACCTTGAAGCGGCCGCCGTTCAAACAGAGGCTGTTCGCGTCCGGCGTACACGGCCCCGAGCCCAGAAATCCGGCCGCCTGTCTCTGGCCGAGCACCACGTTGGCGTCGTTCGACCGCAGGTCGGTGACTGTCGCCGCCGCGAGGATCCCTCCCGAGGGGATCGCGGTGCCCTCGCGAACCGCGACCGTCACCTGCAGGGTGTCATCCGGGGTTATTCCGACAAAAGGATTGCCGGCGCGCAGGAGCGACTTTCCGGCGATCGTGTAAGAGGCGCTCCCGAGGACGGCGGTGCTCGGCGACTGCACGACCTTGACATCGACGGTGATGGCGACGGGCGACGTGTTCACGATGTCTACCGCGGTCGAGAAGCTGGCGTCTCCGGAATGGAGTCCGAAGAGCCGCAGCACGTTGACGGTGTCCGTCGGCGACGAACGCGCTCCCATGGATTCGGACGAGGGACTTCCCCCGTACGTTCCGCCGGCGGTCCCCGCGACGCTCGAGAGGTACTTGTGCGCTGTCCCGAGAATTGCCACGTCGGAGGTCCACTCGATCGCTCCGAAACTTCCGTCGCCCGCGGCCAGCGTCGCGGCCGTGACATCCGGAAAGAACTTCGTTTCGTGAGGGAAGAGAACGATCGGGGCCGAGGTAACGGCCGCTGCCGCCGGCGCGCCGCTCGCGACCGCGGGGTGAAAAACCAGCGTGACGTGCGCCTGGGCGGACGCGTCAGGATTGAAGAGCCAGACATCCGTCCGAACCTGAGCGTTCCCGGGAGCAGGGCCGCGCCCCGCGATCGGGAACCATCCATTCGTCGAGGCCGGCGAATAGGCGCCCTGCGCGGTGGAAGCCAGAACGAACAGAACGCACGCGGCGAGGCCCGCAAAGGTCAGGCGAGGCATGGGGACCTCCAGTTGAGGGAATGGACGCGCGGGAGACGGGGGAGGTTTACGATTCGGGAAACGGGAAACGGAAAACGGGAAAACGAATGGAACGCGGGGGAAAACAGGCGGGATTCGGAGGTCGACCCGGCCGAAAAAAGGGTCAGGAACTCCAGCGGCTCATTCAGCGCCGTCGTTTTCCGTTTTCCGGTTCCCGTCTTCATGGTGCCGTCGGCCGGACTCGAACCGGCATGGGTTACCCCATACGCCCCTCAAACGTACGTGTCTACCAATTCCACCACGACGGCACGAAGCGTCATTTGCCCGAGGGTTTTGAGGGGAGAACGGGAGCGGGAGCCGCCGGAGCGCGGTTGACGGGCGCGGACGCGGGCGCGGGCGCCTTCTGCGACGCCGACGACTTCGCCGGGACCGCGGACATGACCGAGCTGCGACGGTTGCGCTCCAGGATCGTCAGAAGGAGCGAAAGGACGATGAATCCGACGAACGCGCCGGTGGTCAGCTTGTGGAGCAGCGTCGTCGCGCCCCGCGCGCCGAACGCCGTCTGAGTGCCGCCCCCGCCGAAAGCGCCGGCGATGTCCGCGCCCTTCCCCTGCTGAACCAGCACGACCAGGATCAGGAAGAAGCAGATGAAGACGTAAACGATGACAGCGACGGCATATGCGATTCCCACGGTGCCTCCCGGCGGAAAAGGGCTCGAATCTTACGTGCGGGGGGTGAGCCCGTCAAGGAAGGCCGGCAATCGAGGCGAACGCGTTCGGGTCGAGGCTCGCTCCCCCGACCAGAAAGCCGTCCATCCCGGAGCCGTCCAGCAGCTGCCGGGCGTTGGCCGCCGTCACGGAACCCCCGTAGAGGATTCGCAGCTCCCGGTGTCCCGCGAGGAGCCGGTCGAGGATCTTCCGCGCGCGGCGCGCGTCGGCGGGTGTGGCGGCGCGCCCGGTCCCAATCGCCCACACCGGCTCGTACGCGACGACCATCGGGCCGCGCGTGTCGTGCTCCAGGGTCGCGACCTGGCTCGCGAGGACGTGTTCCTCCCGGCCCGCCAGCTTCTCTTCTTCCGTTTCCCCCAGGCAGTAGATCGGCAGAAGAGCGACCTCGCGGACTCGCGCGATCCTGGCCGCGAGCGAAGGAGCGTGTTCTCCGAAGAGGTGCCGCCGTTCCGAATGCCCGACGAGGACGTACCGGCAGCCGGCTTCGGCCAGCATCCCGGCCGAGATCTCTCCGGTGAACGCGCCCTCCCGGTGTGAGGACACGTTCTGCGCGCCGAGATGCCACCGGCCCTCCGGGTCGCGTGCCTCCTCGAGCGCGGTGTAAGGCGGCGCGAGGACGAGCTCCGCGGTTCCGGTCGACACACCGATCCGCTCTCCGAGCACGCGCGCGTACTGGCGCGCCTGGGCGCGCGTCGAGTTCATCTTCCAGTTCGCGACGAAAAGGCGCTTCACGAGAAAAACCCCGTGACCGGCAGAGTGACGCTCATCCCTCGAGCGCTTCGATGCCGGGAAGCGTCCCCTTCGTCAGGTACTCGAGCGACGCCCCTCCGCCCGTCGACACGTGCCCGAACTTGTCGGCGACTCCAGCCAGGTTCGCCGCCGCGACGCTTTCGCCTCCGCCGACGACGGTGAACGCGTCCGACTCCGCCAGAAGCATCGCGAGCGCGCGTGTCCCCCGGTCGAACGGCGGCCTCTCGAAAACTCCCATGGGCCCGTTCCAGAAAATCGTCCGGGCGGGCTCGAGCAGCCGCTCGAACTGCTCGAGTGTCTTCTGGCCGACGTCGAGCGCC
This sequence comes from Thermoanaerobaculia bacterium, assembly GCA_038319475.1. Lineage (GTDB taxonomy): Bacteria > Acidobacteriota > Thermoanaerobaculia > UBA5066 > Gp7-AA6 > JALYUA01. Next base: position 113 of record JBBQDF010000392.1, on the reverse strand, counting down.
ATCTCGTCCGGCGGGATCGAAGAGAGGCCGACCGTCCGGGCGCGCGCGGCATCGTCCGGCGACTTCGCCACGACGAAATCGGAAGGGATCGCGATCGTCTTGCCTTCGCGGCG
>JBBQDF010000391.1:0-3490 GCA_038319475.1 Thermoanaerobaculia bacterium | reverse complement strand
CGCCTTCGAGGGCCGCTTCACGGCATTCCGATCCTGATCAAGGACAACATCGGAACCGCGGACCGGATGACGACCACCGCCGGCTCTTTCGCGCTCGAGGGCTCCATCCCCTCCGCCGACTCGGCGGTCGCCCGGCGCCTGCGGGAGGCCGGGGCGGTGCTGCTCGGGAAGGCGAACCTCTCCGAGTGGGCGAACTTCCGTTCGACTCACGCCTCGAGCGGCTGGAGCGCCCGCGGAGGGCAGTGCCGGAATCCGTACGCTCTGGATCGCAACCCCTCCGGATCGAGCTCGGGCTCCGGAGTCGCGGCCTCGGCGAACCTTTGCGCCGGGGCGGTGGGTTCGGAAACGGACGGCTCGGTCGTGTCGCCCGCAAACAATTGCGGCGTCGTCGGAATCAAGCCGACCCTGGGCCTGGTGAGCCGCACCGGAATCATCCCGATCGCGCACAGCCAGGACACGGCGGGTCCGATGGCGCGGACCGTCATGGATGCCGCGGTTATGCTGCGGGCCATGGCGGGGGAAGACGGCGCCGATTCCGCGACCTCCGGGGCGGCGGCGCACGCGCTGCCCGACTTCGCCCGCTCCCTCGACACGCGGTCCCTGGAGGGAGTGCGCCTGGGCGTCCCTCGCAAGGGACTCTTCGGCCAGAGCGCGTCCGCGGACCGGGTCGCCGAGGCGGCGCTTTTGGATCTGAAGCGACTCGGCGCCGTCCTCATCGATCCCGCGGACATTGAGACGATCGCGGACGTCGACAAATCGGAGTTCGAAGTCCTCCTCTACGAGTTCAAGGCCGACCTCAACGCGTATCTCGCCGGTCTGCCCGGCCGGGAAGGCCGCCCGAAGTCCCTTTCAGACCTCATCGCCTTCAACGAAAAGAACCGGGAGCGCGAAATGCCTTTCTTCGGCCAGGAGATCTTTCTTCAGGCGGAGAAGAAGGCGTCTCTGAGCGACAAGTCGTACCGCGACGCGCTCGAAAAAGACCTCCGCCTGACCCGTCGCGACGGGATCGACCGGACGATGGACCGGCACCGGCTCGACGCCCTCGTCGCGCCGACGAGTGGTCCGGCGTCGCTGATCGACCTGGTCAACGGGGACTACGGCGTGGGCGGCTGCTCCACGTTTCCGGCGGTCGCCGGGTATCCCCACATCACCGTCCCGGCGGGTTCTGCCTGGGGCCTCCCGATCGGCATATCGTTTTTCGGCCGCGCCTGGAGCGACGCCTCTCTCATCCGGATCGCCTACGCCTACGAACAGGCAACCCACCATCGAAAGCCGCCGAAATTTGCGGCCACCGCGGAGCTCGGTTAGCAGAGACGGGAAAATCTCCCTCTCCGAACCAGGGGGCGTGGCGCTGTTCGCTTGAGTGGCGGATCAGCGGGAGCGGGAGCGAACGCGGTGACGAGCGATTTAAGCCGCATCTGGCCGAGCCGCTCGCCGGTGACTGCCGCGCACCTCCGCGAAGTCACGTCCCGGAGTGAGCGGTGGCGACGGTTTCCAGCAGAGAGGAGAGCCTGGAGAAGTCGATCGGCTTCGGGAGGTGCGCGTCGAACCCGTTCTCGAGCGCGCGGGCGCGCTCGCCCGCGTCCGCGTAGCCCGTGATTGCGACGAGAAACATTTCGGAGCTGCCGAGAGCCGCGCGGATCCTCCGCGCCACCTGGTAGCCGTCGAGCCCGGGCAACCCGATGTCGATCAGGGCGACGCCCGGGCGATGCAGAATCGCCTGCTCGATCCCGTCGCGACCGTTGTCCGCCAGGTCCACCGAGTGGCCCCAGATTTCGAGCAGGTTCTTGAGCCCCTCCCGCGAATCGAGATCGTCCTCGACGATCAGGACATGGAGAAGGGGGCGGCCCTCCGCGCGGGGGACGGCCATCGAGTCGGCGGCCGCCGGCTTCGTGTTCACGATTTTGCCCACCAGCGGGAAGGAGATGGCGTCATATTGGGCGTTTGTTTCCTGTACACCCCTCGCTCGAGCCCGGCCGCCTTCGCCGAGCTCAACAGTTTCGACGGTGACTTCGAGCAGGTCAAGTAAAATTCGGAGACGTCATGTGCAGCAATTTTCGTACCGGGCTCCGCCGCGCCTGCGTTACTCGTCGAGCCGCGCCCAACTTCTCATTCTGGTGCGTGTCTTGCTCGTACCCCGATGCGGAGGTTTTCCATGAGCGGGAGCAGAGACCGCGAGATCGAGAGCTTCGGACAGGACGAGATGCTGGACGACACGGCGAAATTCGTCGTGGGAAAGCCCCATGTCCGCGAAGAGCTCGAGACCGATGGGCCGGTAATGGGCGGTCCGGGCATGGTGCGCACCGGCGGCGACCGCGCGGTCTCTACCGGGACGGGCGGACTCGCCGCCGGCGAGGATCTCGACCCGGTCGCCGAAGGGGACTACTGGCGGGAGAACTTCCGGCGGCGCCCCTACTACGAGGCCCGGAAAGAGTATTCGGACTACGAACCCTCTTACCGCTACGGATGGGAGCGCGCGGGACAGTCGGAGTACCGCAACCGCGGCTTCGAAGAGGTCGAACTCGATTTGAAACGCGACTGGGAAGCCTCGAACCCGGAGCGGCTGGCCGCCTGGGAAGACGCGCGGGACCCCGCGCGGGACGCGTTCGAACGGGCCCGCGGAAACGGCATGCAGTTGCGCCGGGAGGATCCCGAAGACGAGGAATCGGAACGCTGAGCCCGCCGCGGAGCGGGAGAGCGAAGCAATAGGGGACGAAAACAGGAGGTTTCATGGACAACGACAAGCGCATGGACAACCGCGGCGACGCGAATCGGGATCCGCTGACCGGGGAGCCCGGTTCGCATCCGATCGGGACGGGCGTCGGCTCGGCCGGCGGAGCGGCGGCGGGAGCGGCAATCGGCGGAGTCGTCGGCGGGCCCGTCGGAGCCGTCGTGGGCGGCGCGATCGGTGCGGTGGCGGGCGGAGCGGCGGGTCACGCGGCGGGCGAGGCCGTCGATCCGACGCGCGAGAGCGGCTACTGGCGGGACAATTACAAGAACCGCCCGTACTACAAAGAGGGCCGCGCGTTCGAGGAGTATGAGCCTGCCTACCGCTACGGGTGGGAAAACGCTTCGCGCCCCGAGAATAAGAGCCGCAAGTTCGCCGAGGCGGAGTCGGAGCTCGAGCGCGGCTGGGACAAGTCGAAGGGCACGACCAAACACGCCTGGGCGGAAGTCCGGGAAGCCACGCGCGACGCGTGGGACCGCGTTCGCTCGTAAACGCGGGTTGAAGGCTTCTGCTGCCGCCGGTCATCGCGACCGGCGGCTTTTTTTTACTCCCGCGCGGCGAAAATTCCCAGGCCGAACCCGATGACCGCGCCCAAGGAGATGGCTACGAGCACGGCGGTGCGCGGGTTGCGCCATACCAGCCGATCGAGGTCCCGGAGCGGATCGCCGTAGTCGACGAGCTCGTCGTAGAGCCGCGGGTCCGGAGAGATCTCGCCCCCCCGGTCGGATGCCGCCTGCTCGTCGAGACGCGGGTCGCGGGCAG
>JBBQDF010000390.1:0-3499 GCA_038319475.1 Thermoanaerobaculia bacterium | reverse complement strand
CTGGGCGTGAACGGGCGGGTGGTCGAAGGAAAGGTCGCGGCGATTTCCGAGGACCCTGACACCACGCGGTTGGTCCACGTCAACCTGCCCCTGGTGTCCGGGGCGCCGCTCTTCAACTTCCGGGGGCAGTTCGTGGGGATCGTTCGCGCTCCTGTCAGGAAGGTCCCCGGAGCCGTCGCCGTCTTCGTTCCCTCCAGGGTCGCGGGCGACTGGGTCGACTACTTTCCGAGCACGATCCGCGAGCCCATCCACAAGAAGGTGATCGAAGCGCCACTGCCAATCTAGGCTCGGGTCCGGGCGGCCCGGCGGAATGATCGCGCGAAACCGCCGGACGATCCCGAGACCGCTCATGGTGCCGCACGGAGCCCACGATAACCAGGGCGGTGTTGTCGGGCACGAGGTCCCGTTACGGTGGACGGTGGTGTTGGGGTTGATTTGAACAGTTCCCTTGCCCGAAAAAACCGGGGAGATCGGAGCTCGAAGCCGCGAGTACCCAGAACGCCAGAAAGATCAGTGGCGCCTCGTCGGCTCGCTGCGTGAACCCATTCGAAAGAAAGCACCGGAACCCCTCGACTTCAAACCAGCTCGAAGGATGGTCGGCTCGACGCTTCGAGAGAATGGCTCGAGGGGTGCCCCGGGTGGCGGGATGTCGAAAGTGGAAACCCGAAGCCGGCCTCCGCCGACCGGCTTCGGATTTGGAAATCAGAAGTTCGGGTCGGTGCTCGGGATCGTGCGAACGTTGAAAAGGCATGCGCCGCTGACGGCGCCGCCGGTGCAGCCGAACTGCACGTTAATGGTGCTCGCCACGGTGTTGTTGATGTTCATCTGGCCGTTCGGCTGCCACGCCGGGTAAAGGATGATAGGAGGTCCTGCGGCGGCGGTGAACTGTCCGATGTGCGCCGTCGGAGACTGGCCCGTGAAGTTGTTCAGGTTCGCGAACGTGCAATTGACGCAATTGACGTAGGCGTTCATGCTGCCGAATGAAGCGCTCATGCTGCTGACGACCGGCATCCAGCCCACGACGGAGAGGGTCGTGTTTGCGCCGAGCGTCATCGTGACTGTGGCGTTCGTGTTCACCTGGACCTCACCGGTGCCCGTCAACGCGAAAAGTGCCGGTGTGGAAAGAAGAAAAATCAGAGCGACGCTCCAGAACGAGAGTCTTCGCATTCACCCTCCAGAGAAGTTGAGAGACACCTGTTGGGCCGACGGGATTGTCGGAGCCCGAGCAAAGCTTTCCGAACCGATGGAAAATGGCCTTGATTGTCGCACGGCGTCCGCGCCCCGCGATTGACCGAAATTCAGCTGCGGGAAAGCACGGCCTCCAGGGCGGACCTGATCGGGTGACCGGCGCGTAGAAGGTCGTCATAGGCCGCGGGAACGCTCGCGGCGTTTCCCCGGAAAAGGGTCAGCGTGCTGAGGATCTTTCCGGTGTCGAAATCCGGCGAAGAAGCGCGTCCCCGTCTTGCAAGTTCCCTTCGCGGAAAATCGCCGGCCGCCGTCTGTCGTAGAACCCGGTTCGCGTGCCGGGCAATGACCCAGAGGATCTCGAATCGCATGGCGGCTCGGCCGCGAGCCTCCCCCGCGCCCTCTTTGATCGTGTTGGCCGGGTGAATCCGGTAGTCGACGAGCGGCTCCGGGATGACGGAAAAGGCGCCCCGGGAAACCGATCCGAGAAAAAAATCCCAGTCGTGCGCGTATCGCAGTGGCAGAAAGCGGAGCGCGTCGGGGCCTTCGATGAGCGCCCGCCGAAATGCGAAGTTCGAGGTCGTGGCGATGTGATTCGCTTCCAGGAGGGCCAGCACCGGGTCTCCGGTTTCCGTGAGGCCGCCGGGCGCCAGAGGCCACGGCGGCATGTTGCGAAACGCCTCCTTGACCCCGAGAACCGCCCCCGCTGGATCGATGATTCGCATCCAGGAGCTCAACGCGCCGAGCGAGGGGTCGGCGTCGAAGCGCTGGAGGAAGCTGCCGATTCTGGCGGTCGCGAACGCATCGTCGGAGTTCAGGATGAAGAGAATCTCGCCGCGCGAAAGCGACAGCGCCCGGTTGAGAGCCGCGTGGGCTCCCTGGTTCTCCTGCCGGAACACACGCAGCCGGCGATCAGTCTCGAGCGCTGTCAGCCGCTCGAGCGAGTCATCCGAAGAGCCGTCGTCGACGAGGACCACCTCGAGGTCGTCGAAATCGGACCGAAGGACGCTCTCGACCGCGTGCTCCACGTACGGGGCGTGGTTGTACGACGGGATCGCGACCGAGACGCGGGGCGCACGGGCGCTCACGGGAAGATCGCCCGCTCGTATCCGGACACGAAGTCGGCAAAAGAGCCGTGCCGGCTGGCGAGCTCGATGGCGCGCTCCCCCTCGGCGGCTCGCCGCTCCGGGTCGAGCATTGCCCGCACGCCCCGCACGAGCGCCTCCAGGTCTCCGGGCGCTCCCGCGAGGATTCCTCCGCCCGGTTCGAGGATCGAAGCCAGATCCCCGACGCGGGTCACCACGCACGGAAGGCCCCGCGCGAATCCGTCGAGGAGAAAAAGCGGAAACCCCTCGTACTCGGAAGTGAGAAGGCAGGCGTCGATCGCGTCGTAGAGGGCCGAAAGGTCCCGTGTGAAACCGAGTCGCGTCAGATTGGCCGGCGGATCATTTTCGATCTCCGCGTCGAGCGCCCGGTCGAGCGGCCCCCCGCCGACGAGGAGAAACCGCGCGTTCGTGGCCCTCAGACGCCGAGCCAGCCGCACGACGTCGAGCGGCCGCTTCTGCGCGTGCATGCGGATGAACGTTCCGAAAAAAACCCCTTCGAGCGGAACCCCGAGCTTCGCGCGAGCCTTTCGCCGCCGCCGCTCGCGCTCCGCGGAGTCCATCGATGGAATGGGGCAGACGCCGTGGCCGACGACGAAAATTTTCGACTCCGGAATTGCCCACCGTTGCGCGAGCTCCTGGGCGATGCGGCGATTGACGGCGAGGTGAGCGTCCACGGCCTCGACGACAGGCGCCGAGTAGTGGCGGATCCACCCACGCCGGTGATCGAAGAGCTGGTTGACGATCCGGAGTTTCGGGAATTCCGCCCGCCACGAGGCCGCGAGATCGTAAAACTCCGGAGTGCCGTTCCAGGAGACCAGGGTCTCGACCGAGTAGCGCCGAATCAGGTGCCGCACCGCGTCGGCGACGACGGAGCGAGGCAGCCAGTCACCGAGGCAGTACGTATGCGGCGCGGCGCGGCGGCAGTCCCCGATGGTCGTTCCGAGCCGCTCCTCGTGCGGGCGAAGCGTCGCGACCAGGATGCGATACCGCGGCTGGAGCTCCGGGAGCAGGTCGAAAAGGACGCGCTCCGCCCCGCCTATCGCGAGGTACGGCAGAAGAAGAAGCGCGGTTCTGGGACCCTCGACCGCGGGAAGGGCGGAGAGCCGGGCGTGGGGCGAGAAGACCTCGAGGCGGACGGCCTCTCCGGCCAGGTCTTCGGAGAGCAGATGCTCGCCGGATCTGACGAAGCCCCAGGGCGCCTCCGGCAG
>JBBQDF010000389.1:0-3508 GCA_038319475.1 Thermoanaerobaculia bacterium | reverse complement strand
TCCGCTCACTGCGTTCGCTCACGCTCCCGCCCCGAGAGGCTCCTCCCTCCCTCTGGTCGGGAGACTCCTCCCGGGGCGAGCGTAATCACCGCTGTGGGCTTCGGATGTGAATGGTCGGACCCTAATGCTTAACGGTCGACGCGGCTTTCCTATAATGGGCGGCCCTTCAGGAGGACTTCGTATGCGCTTTCTCTCGGCGGCCTTTGCGGCCGTGTTTCTCGCGGTCTCTGCTTGCGCTGGCGCGCTCACTCTCGACGAGGTGCTCGCGCGCAACCTTCAGGCGCGGGGCGGGGGGGCCGCAGTGCAGGCGATGCGGTCGCTTCGGCTGACCGGGAAGGTGGTGTTCGGCACGGGCGACGGGAAGCTCGAGGAGGGTTGGGGGCAGATCCAGAAAAGACCCGCGATGATCCGGACCGAGGTCACTCTCCAGGGGCTCACGGCGGTCGATGCGTATGACGGGAAGGTAGGCTGGAGCCTCAACCCGTTCCAGGGGCGCCGCGATGCACAGCGCAATTCCGCCGACGAGGCGAAGGAAATGGCGCAGGACGCCGACATCGACGGCCCGCTCGTCGGCTGGCGGGAGAAGGGCCACCGCGTCGAATACCTGGGAACCGAGGACGTGGACGGCACTCCCGCGCACAAGCTCCGGGTGACCCTCAAGGACGGTGACTCGAAGGAGGTCTACCTCGACCCCGATTACTTCCTCGAGATCCGAACCGTCTCGACGGTTCACGTCCGCGGGGCGGAAAAAATCACGGAGACGGACTTCGGAAGCTACGAACCGGTGGACGGGATCTGGGTTCCGTTCTCGATCGAGTCGGGCAGGAAGGGCGCGCCGCGTTCGTCCCGGATCATCATCGAGCGAGCGGAGAGCAACGTCGAGGCGGGCGACGAGATTTTCCGGTTTCCCGCCGCGGGCGCGGCGATCACGCGGTCCGTCGCGGCCGGGCCCGCTCGACCGGCCGCCGGTGCGGTGACCACGGCCAGACCCGCTCCCCCGGGGGCGGTGGGCAGGCCCGTCTTCGATTCCGGGGTCGTCTCGGGCCTCGGGATCCGAAACATCGGGTCGGCGGCGATGAGCGGCCGCGTCTCGGCAATCGCCGCGCGAACGGAGGGGGGGAAAACGACTCTCTTCGTCGGCGCGGCGAGCGGCGGCGTCTGGAAGTCTCCCGACGGGGGCACGACATTCAAGCCGGTCTTCGACAAGGCGGCCGTGCAGTCCATCGGCGCGCTCGCCATCGATCCCTCCCATCCGTCGACGGTATGGGCCGGCACCGGAGAGTCCTGGATGCGCAACTCGGTTTCCGTCGGAGACGGGATCTACAAGTCGACGGACGCCGGGCAGACGTGGACGAACATGGGTCTTCCGGAGTCGGAGCACATCGCGCGGATCGTCGTGCACCCCAGAAACGGCGACGTCGTGTACGCCTGCGTCCCGGGGCGGCTCTGGAGCGACAGCGCGGACCGCGGCCTCTATCGCACCGCGGACGGCGGGAAGACCTGGTCGCTCGTTCTGAAGGGCGCGAATCTCTCGACGGGTTGCTCCGGAGTCAGTCTCGACGCGAAGAACCCCGACGTGGTGTTCGCCGGCCTCTGGGATTTTCGGCGCAAGGGCTGGACGTTCCGCTCCGGAGGAGACGGTCCGGCGGCGGCGAGCGGGAGCGGTCTGTACCGCTCGGGCGACGGCGGAAAAACCTGGACCGAGCTGACGGACAAGGCAAACGCAGGGCTGCCGGCCAAGCCGTGGGGGCGCGTCGAAGTCGTTGCGGCGGTCTCGGATCCGCGTGTTGTCTACGCGCTCGTCGAGTCCGAGCACTCGGCGCTCTACCGATCGTCGGACGGCGGACGGACGTGGGAGCGGCGCGACGACAGCCAGTCCATGATCTGGAGACCGTTCTACTTCGCCCGGCTCGTGGTCGATCCGACGAACCCGGACCGCGTCTTCAAGCCGGGCGGTGGCCTGACCGTCAGCGAGGACGGCGGCCGAAGTTTTTCGGGCAGCGGAGGGCGCGGCTCCCACGGCGACTGGCACGACATCTGGATCGACCCGGTCAACCCGAGGTTCGTGATCGGGGGAGACGACGGCGGCCTCTGGATTTCCCAGGACGGCGGAAACCGCTGGGTCAAGTCCCAGAACCTGCCGATTTCCCAGTTTTACCATGTGAGCGTCGACGCCCGGGACCCGTACCAGGTGTACGGCGGCCTCCAGGACAACAGCTCCTGGGTCGGGGATTCCTCGCACCCCGGGGGGATCACGAACTCCCGCTGGGAAAATCTCTATGGAGGCGATGGATTCTGGACCGTGCCCGATCCGACGGACCCCGAAGCCGTTTACGCCGAGTCCCAGGGCGGGTACATCTCGCGCATCGACCGCCGCACGGGGGCAGCCCGCGACATTCAGCCGAAGGCCGGATACAAAGAGAAGCTGCGGTACAACTGGAACACTCCCATTTACGCAAGCCCCACAGCGAAGGGCACGGTCTACATCGGCGCGCAGTTTCTCTTCCGCTCGCGGGACCGCGGGGACACATGGGAGCGGATTTCCCCGGACCTGACTTCAAACGATCCGGAGAAGCAGAAACAGGAGCAGTCGGGCGGCGTGACGGTCGACAACTCGTCAGCCGAGATGCACACCACGATCTACTCGATCTCCGAATCGCCGCTGGACGGCAAGGTGGTGTGGGTCGGTACCGACGACGGGAACCTGCAGCTCTCGCGAGACGCGGGAAAGACGTGGAACAACGTCGCCAGAGACGTCGCGGGACTGCCGAAGCCGTCCTGGGTCAGCTGGGTCGAGGCTAGCCGCTTTCACGCCGGCACCGCTTACGCGGCGTTTGATCGGCACACATTCGGGGACATGACGCCGTGGGTCTACCGGACCACCGACTTCGGGAAGAGCTGGACCCGGCTCGTCGGTGCGGAGCAGGGTGTGCGCGGCTATGCGCACGTGATCCGGGAAGATCCCGTCAAACCGGGGCTTCTCTTCCTCGGGACGGAGTTCGGCCTGTGGATCTCTCCCGACGACGGGAAGACGTGGGGCGCATTTCGAGGCAACGATTTCCCGAACGTCGCCGTGCGAGACCTCCAGGTTCAGGGCCGCGACCACGACCTGGTTCTGGCGACGCACGGGCGCGGGATCTGGATCGTCGACGACCTGACGCCGCTGCGCAGCCTCTCGGCGGAGATCATGGCGAGCGACGCGGCGTTTCTGCCGGGGCGCGCTGTCCAGCAGCGGATGCCCGCCAACGGCGGCTGGCCCGAAGGGGACGCGACCTTCGTCGGGCAGAATCCCGCGGGAGGAGCGATCATCACGTACTACCTGAAGACGCGTCACCTCTTCGGTCCCATCCGGCTCGAGATCCTCGATTCCGCGGGCAGGGTGGTCGATACGATCTCGGCGACGAAACGCCGGGGCGTGAATCGCGTCGCGTGGGGGATGCAGGTCAAGCCGGCGCGAGTGCCGCGCGCCGCGCAGATCGCCTTCAGCGCATCCCGAGGCCCGCGCGTG
>JBBQDF010000388.1:0-3513 GCA_038319475.1 Thermoanaerobaculia bacterium | reverse complement strand
TGGTCGTCGAGGATGTCCGGCGCGTGCTCTCCGGGGACAAGCCGTTGAGGCCCGTGGGCGGACCCGGTCCGGGGCGCGGAAGAATCCGGGAGGAGTCATGAAGCGCAGCCGGACGGATACCTTCGTCCGCCTGGACAGCCTTGCGGACGGCCTGCTGCGACGCATCAACAAAGGGGACACGGCCCTCCTGTGGCTTCGCTCCCGCTGGGGGCGGATCGTGGGGGAGCCTCTGGCGCGCAAAATCCAGCCGACGGGGCTCTCCGGGCGGCGCCTGACGGTCTCCCTGCTCGACCCGACCTGGAAGAAGCCGGTCGAGGCAACGCTGCCGGAGCTCGAGCGCCGCCTCGCCGAAGAGATGCCGGAGTTGAAGCCGAAGATTACCCTCAGGTAGCGGCGCCCCGCGCGTACGCGCGCGGAAAGGACGCCGCGTCGTTTTTGGTCGCGCGCGTCCCACGCGCGACCAAAAATGCTAAAAGTTTGCGCCTCGTGCCCAGGGGGTAAAGGTGACCCCAGGGCCCTCAAGCCCGAATGGCGCTGAAAATCAGCCGGGTGACCGAGCCGTAAAGGTCACGCATACAGCCCGCGCACCATCGTGTCGTGCGCGACGCGCGAAATTCCCAGCATGTAGGCCGCGATGCGGAAGCTCACGTTGTACTTCTCGGCCATGGAAGCGACGTCGCGGAATGACTGCACCATGATGTCCTCGAGCCGCTCGTTGACCTCGCTCTCGCGCCAGAAGAAGCCGGCGCGGTCCTGCACCCACTCGAAGTAGGACACGGTCACTCCCCCCGCGTTGGCCAGGATGTCGGGGACCACCAGGATCCCGTTGCGGTTCAGGATCTCGTCGGCCCTCTGCGTCGTCGGGCCGTTGGCGCCCTCGACCAGAATTTTCGCCTTGATGTTGCCGGCATTCTTGCCCCGGATCTGGTTCTCGTTGGCAGCGGGGATCAGGATGTCGGTGTCGAGCTCCAGAAGGTCCGTGTTCGAAATTGGCGAGGTCCCCGCAAAGCCGTCGAAGCTGCGCGCCTTCTCGTAGTGGGCTACTAGCGCCGGCATGTCGAGGCCGGATTCGTTCACGATTCCGCCGGCGATGTCCGAAACGGCGATGACCCGGGCGCCCGCCTCGTGGCACATGCGGGCGGCGATCGACCCGACGTTGCCGAATCCCTGGACGACAATGCGGCTGCCCGCCAGGGTCAGGCCGCGAAGGGGGGCCGCTTCCCGGCAGATGAGCATGAGGCCCCGGCCGGTCGCCTCGACGCGCCCCCGGGAACCGCCGAGAGAGAGCGGCTTTCCGGTCACGACCGAGGTGACGGTGTGACGCGCGTGCATGGAGTACGTGTCCATGATCCAGGCCATCATCTGCGGGTTCGTCCCCATGTCCGGCGCCGGCACGTCCTTCTCGGGCCCGAACTGGTCCATCAGCTCCGCCGTGTACCGACGCGTGATCTTCTCGAGCTCTGACCGGGACAGGCTGCCGGGGTCGCAGATCACGCCTCCCTTGGCTCCGCCAAACGGGATGTTGACCACCGCGCACTTCCAGGTCATCCAGGCCGCGAGCGCCCGGACTTCGTCTAGATTCACGTTCTTGTCGTAGCGGATCCCGCCCTTGCCGGGGCCCCGGGCGATATTGTGGAGTACCCGGTAACCGATGAAGACTTCGATGCGGCCGTCGTCCATGGCGATGGGGATCGAGACTTTGGTCTCCCGCACCGGCTCCCGGAGGACTTTGTAGAGGCCGGGGTCGAGCCCGAGCTTCTGGGCGGCCAGATCGAACCGCGACATCATCTCTTCGAAGGGGTTGGCGGAGTCGACACCCTGAGGGGACGAGCCGATGGTCGGAAACTTCGGTTCGATCGTCGCTGGTTCCACTTCGGATCACTCCTCGCCGGGCAGCGCGCCCGTTCAATAGAATGGGTGCAGAATTGTAGCGCATCGATCCCGGCCGACCGGCCCATCCCGTTGAACACCACACCCGCCGAAGAAGACAAATCGCTCGCCGACGGCGAGATCGTGGAGCGCATTCTCGCCGGCGACGAATCTCTGTTCGAGGTCCTCGTCCGGCGGTACCAGTCGCGCGTGCTTTCGCACGTGGCGCGAATGGTCGGAAACTGCGATGACGCGCTCGATCTCTCGCAGGAGATTTTCGTCAAGGTGTTTCAGGCGCTCGACCGTTACAACCCGGAGTTCAAGTTCTCGACCTGGCTCTTCCGGATCGCCGGCAACGCGGCGATCGATCACCTCCGCAAGCGGCGGCCCCGGACCGTCCCCCTGGAGGTCCGGGAGCCGGACGGGCAGTCGCTGTCCTCTCCCGAGTACAAGAGCTCGGACCTGGATCCGTATGCGGTCCTGCGCAACAGCGAGCGCGGAGACGCGATCGCCCGGGCGATCCAGGCGCTTCCCGAGGAGTTCCGGGAGCTGATCGGGCTGCGGCATTTCACCGGTTTGTCGTATGAGGAGATCGCGGAGTTGAAAGGCATGCCCCTGGGGACGGTCAAAAACAAACTCTTTCGCGCCCGGGCCGTATTGAAGGACAGGCTGGCAGGAGAACTTTCTTGAACTATTGCCCTCGACCCCTGGATCCGTTGGACGCGGAGGCGCTGGCCGCCGGCGACGAGCCCGTCCTGGCGGTGGACGCTCCGGCGCATGCTGCCGGCTGCGCCTCGTGCGCCGCCGCGGTCGACGAGGCCCGGGCGCTCCTGTCCCGCCTGGACGCCCTTTCGACGGAGGGGACCGCTGCGTCCTCCCCGACCGGCCTCGACCTCGCGTCGCGGGTTCTGCGGATCCGGCCCTTCTCCGCGCGGGAGCGGCGCGACCCCGGGATCTGGGCGCCTCCCGCCGGGGGCGCCCTTCTGGTCCTCCTGGTGGGGTTCGGGTTGCTCGCCGGGACGCGCCTGACACCTGGCGACCAGGCGGCGCTCGGCGTCTCCGCCCTCGCGCCGCTCGCGGCGCTCGCGCGCGCCGTGATCCGCGCGTTCTCTGACGCCTCCGCCGCGGCGCCCGCGTCCTGGGAAGCGCTCTCCTCCGCCGCGCGTCTCGAGGCCCCCCTGGGCGTTCTGGCCCTGATTCTCCTGGCGCCGGCCGGTTATGCCTTCCGGCGCGTGCTCGCCCGATCCCCCCGCCGCGGATGATCGGCGTTCTCCTTCTGACCGCGGCGATCTCCGCCGCTCCGGGGACGGCCGCCCGCGCCTCCGTGGGACGGGACATGGCGATCACTTCGCCCGTCACGGGCAACGTGGCGGCGCTGTTTTCGAACGTCACGATCGACTCGCGCGTCGCCGGCAACGTCATCGTCTGGGGCGGCGACGTGCGGTTCGGGCCGGGCGGCGCCGTCGACGGGAATCTCTCCGTCTTCGGCGGCGGGGTCGCCGCGGCGGCGCCGGGCGCTCTGCCGGTCTCCGGACGGGTCTCGACTCCCGGGTCTCTTCTGCGGCTGTATCTCGAGGAGATGCACCGCGCCCCGTGGGACCCCGCCGGCCGCGGGACGATCGAGCACGGCCTGCGCCTGATCGT
>JBBQDF010000387.1:0-3529 GCA_038319475.1 Thermoanaerobaculia bacterium | reverse complement strand
GCCCGCGGCGAGCCCCGCTTCTCCGCTTCTCAGTCGGAGTTCGTGGCTCGCCGTCTGCTCGCCCGGACCGGTGTCGCCTTCCGCCGGACCCTCGCCCGCGAAAAGCAGCCGATCCCGTGGCGCGATCTGGCTCGGGCGCTGCGCACGCTCGAGGCGCGGGGAGAGGTGCGCGGAGGCCGGTTCGTCGCGGGCTTCGACGGAGAGCAGTACGCGCTGCCCGAAGCCGTCACGCTCTTGAGAGACCTCCGCCGGACGGGCGGGACGCCTTCCGCCGCGGACGCCCGTCCGGTCCAGGTCTCCGCGGCAGACCCGCTCAACCTGAGCGGGATCCTCACACCCGAGGTCCGGATCTCGCCGCTCGCCCGCCGTCCCGTGCGGGTGGCCTAGGCCCCACGCTCTTCAGCCTGGCCGGGGAGTGAGGCGAGCACGCGCTCGAGCTCTTCGAACTCGACGGGCTTCCGAACGTAGAGATCGAATCCCGATGCGAGGGCGCGGCGTCGATCCTCGTCCTGCGCGTAACCGGAGAGCGCGATGAGAACCGCAGACTGAGTACGGGGAGAGAGACGCAGCGCGGCCGCTACGGCATATCCGTCCATTCCTCCCGGCAGGCCGATGTCGCAGAGCACCACGTCGGGGCGGAACTCGCGCGCGAGATCGACCCCCTCCTGTCCGGTGCAGGCGCACGTTACCGGGTAGCCGCTCAAATCGAACAGCATCCGCAGGCTCTCTGCCATGTCCACGTTGTCTTCGATGATCAGGATCCTCTTGAGCTTCGACCGCGTCTCTTCCGGCGGCCGCTCCAGTTCAAGCTCGGGCTGGTCGACCAGCGGAAGACGGATGACGAACTCGGAGCCGCGGCCCGGTCCTTCGCTCGCCGCCGCCATCTCTCCTCCGTGGAGCTCGACGAGCCCCCGCGCCAGCGCCATACCGAGGCCAAGACCCCCCCGGCTCCGGTCGACGCTCCGGTCGGACTGGCTGAAATAATCGAACACGCGTGCCAGCGCGTCCGCGTCCATGCCGATGCCGCTGTCCCGGACGGTGATCGACGCGCTGCCCTCAGCCTCGAGCGCGACGCGCACCAGCACCCGTCCCCCGCGGTCGGTGAACTTCGCCGCGTTCTGGAGGACATTGCCGACGACCTGCGTCAGCCGGGTTTTGTCGCCGACCGTCTCCATCGGCTGGGCCGGCGTCTCGACGGTGACGGCGAGGCCCGTGGTTTCCAGGACGGGCCGGTAATCTTCGACGATCGATCGCACGAGCTCGCAGAGCTCGATCGGCTCCGGGTGAAGCAGGATCTTGCCGCGCGCGATGCGCGTGACGTCTGAGAGATCGTCGATCAGCCGCGTCATGTGGCCGACCTGCCGCTCGGTCATGCTGCGGGCGTGCGACATCGTCTCCTCGTCGCCTCCGGCGAGCTTCTGGAGCTGGGCGGCATTGCGGATCGGGCCGAGCGCATTGCGGAGCTCGTGGCCCAGCACGGCTAAGAACTCGTCTTTGCGCCGGTCGCCGTCGCGGAGGGCCTGTTCCACTTTCTTGCGGTCGGAAATGTCCGTGAGCGTGACGACACACCCGACCGTCCCGGCCCCCGTGTTCAGAGGCGCGCCGCCCAGGAGGAGGCTCAGCTGCCCGGACTCGCGCAGGAGGCAGACCTCGAGACCGCGAATTGTTTCGCCGCGAAGGATCGGATCGACAGAAAAGCGGTCGCGCGAAGCGGTCTTGCCGCGTGCCGGCGCTCCCTCGATGACGAGCGCGAAGTGGTCGTCGAAGGGCTGGAGCATCGGGTTTCCCTCGCAGAGAGCCTGCGCGGCCCGCGACGCCCGGACGATCTTCCCTTCCGCGTCGCAGACGAGAATCGCGTCGGCCGCCTGTTCCAGAATGGAGAGGGAGAGTGCTTCGGAGGCGAGGACCGTCTCGAGCTTCTTGTGCTGCGTGAGATCGGTGAGCATCAGCGAAAGCCCGGCGATCTCCTTCCCGAATGAGCCGAGCGTCGTGTAAACCGGGACCAGGACTCCCTCCGGCGTTTCGAGGGTGATCTCTCCCTGGCTGCTTCCGTGTTCTTCTCCCCGGCAGCGCAGCGCCTCCCAGAGAAGACGGTCCGCGGGCTGGACGAAACTGTCAAAGCCCTTGCCGAAGAGATCCTCCGGAGAGGTGTTCAGAAGCTCCGAGAAGCGCTGGTTGCAGTAGAGGACGGCGCCGTCGCTGCTGAGCGTCGCCGCGCCCTGCTGCATCCTTTCGACGAGCAGGCGGTAGGGCCCGTCCGCGGACTCGACGGCGAAGACCCGCTCCTGCTCCGCCCCCTGCATGACGAACGCGTCCACTTCTCCATTCCGGATCGCCCGGATCGTGTCTTCCGCCTCTTCCAGTCGCTTCATGAGGTCCGTAACCGTCCGCCGCGGGTCTGATCCGGTCATGACGACCTCCAGGGCTCGGAGTCTCTCGACCGCGCCGCTGCCATTTTAATTGTCTCCGCGGTGCGCCGACGGACGGACGTCGAGCCCGACCAGAACGCGTTCGGTGCTCGAGAGGTCTCCAATCAAGCGCCGAAGCGGGGCGGGAACGCTCCGCACGAGCGTCGGGATCGCCACGATCTGGTCCCCCCGAGCAAGCTGCGGATTCTTGACGAGGTCGATCACCTCGATGCGGTACTTGCCTTCGAGGTGCTCTTCGCAAATCCGGTGCAGGTTGTTCAACGCCGTGATGGATTTGGGCGTCTGACCAGCGACGTACAGCCGCAGGTCCCAGAAAGGGCTGCCAGGGGCGGACGCGGGCGCGCGTTTCGCGGCCCGGCGCGGCGCCGGCCTGCCCGCCGCCTTCTTCATCGCGTCGCTCCGCGCGCCCGGGCCGTGCGAACGGCGGCGGGGGGAGCGGCCTTTCGACTCCGCTTCATCCGGCTCTGCTCCTCCTGCCTCCGGTCCTTTTCGGCGCGCTCTTCTTTCAGGCAGCGCCTGAAGTCATCCTGTTCCGCCTGGAACTGTGCGCGCAACCCGGCGATCTGCGCCTCCAGAGCCTGCTGCCGCCGGGCCAGAGCGCCGCGCTTGCCTTCCGCTTCCTCCCGCCGCGCCCGGGCCTCCTCCCGTTCGCGCGCTTCCCGGGCGAGGCGCGAGGACCCGGTCAGCACTCCCTCGCGGCCGACGTAGACCTCTTCGAGATGGATGCCGCGGTCAGTGAGCAGGAACTCACGAATCTGGTTGGAGTGCGCGGTGCCGCGGGCCTTCAGGACGTACATCCCCCGGTTACGTTCGCCGTTTGACTCGATGTCGCGGAGGAGAAGCCAGTTGTCGACGAGAGACGAGATGCCGACCTCGGTGCTCTCGATCGCCTTCCCGCCGGAGGTCAGGTTCGTCATCAGCACGGTAGTCTGGCGCCCCTTCAGCTGGTCGAGCAACCGGGTGAGCATCGCGGACGACTCCATGGCCGTCGATCCGGAAGAGAAGTTGGAGATCGGGTCGATGATGACCGCGCTCGGGTCGAAATCCACAACCGCCTTGTGCATGGTGGCCAGGTGCATCTCGAGCCCGTACTGCGTGGG
>JBBQDF010000386.1:0-3535 GCA_038319475.1 Thermoanaerobaculia bacterium | reverse complement strand
CGCGGCGCGAATTCCGGCCAGGTGGACGTGTCCTTGCATTTCGCGCCGGAACTGGCGGACGTCCATTCCCACCGCTTTCGCACAACGGACCAGGTGAAGCTCGTCGAATGCGCACGGCTGCTCGAACATGCGATCGTGCATCTCCCAGAACTTTCCCTGGGACGCCGCGCACTCGGCCGCCTCCGCGGCCTCCTCGGAACGCGGCGAGTCGAGCGGGTCGGGAAAGACACGGAAGACGTACCGCAGCCGGCTGCCCAGGTTTTTCTGGATCGTTTTGATCATCCGGTGGGTTCGCGAGCAGTCTGGGCTCGCGAAATCGGCGTACCCGATGAGGGTGACCGCCGCCAGTGGCGATCCCTGCACGTGGTCCGTCCGGTATACCTGAATCTCGAGGCTTCGCGCTGGCATCTTGTTCCTCAGTCTCTTGCCGGCGGGTTCGGGGGCAGCCAGGTCCGAGCCCTGGAGCGCTTACCTGTCGCCGCGTTTTGAATGGAGAAAGAGGATGGCCTCGTTTCAGAGGCGCGTCCAATCGTTTGTTTGGATAGAATCGAGAGTAACTAACTATCGAAGACAATTACCATGGAGCTGCGACACCTCAGATATTTCGTGGCCGTCGCCGAGGAGGCGCATTTCGGCCATGCCGCGCTGCGCCTGAATACGTCCCAACCCTCTCTGAGCCAGCAGATCCTGAATCTGGAGCGCGAGCTGAAAGTTCCGCTCCTGCTCCGAACGCGCCGCCGCGTCGAGTTGACGCCCGCCGGGCGGCGGTTCCTCGAAGAGGCGCGAGGCATTCTCGCCTCCGCGGAGCGGGCGGGAGCGATCGCACGCGAGACGGCCCGGGGCAACTCGCTGAAAATTGTGCTCGGAATTTCGCCGACCTCCGACTGGGACTTGATCGGGAGGGTCCGTGCCCGATTTCTCCAACACGCTCCCGGGGTCGAGGTCGTGTTTCAGAACCTGGGTGAAATCAGTCAGGTCGTCGCGCTCCACGCGGGGAAGATCGACCTCGGCTTCTGCGGTCTTCCGATCGAGGAGGAGGGGCTGACCACCGAGATCACGGACCGCGTGCGAATGCTGATCGCGCTCCCGGCGAGCCACCGCTTCGCAGAACGGCGCGCAGTTCGCCTCGAGGACCTTGCTCAGGAACCGTTCACACTGTGGCCGCGACACTTTTCGCCCGGATGTTACGACCAGTTTCTCAAAGTGTTTCACGACGCCGGCTTCGGCGCGCCCGTTGAGATCGAGGGGGACCTTCCTTCGCCTCAGACGGTGCTCGGGATGGTCGCCGCCGGCCTGACGATCTCCCTCGTCGATCCGTCAATCGCCGAGATCGGTAAACGGGGGGTGGTCCTGAAACCGACGGCTGGCCCCGGGGTCTTCCGCGAAACGGGAGTCATCTATCGAAGCGGAGGCGATTCTGGGACTCTGCTGGCTTTTTTAGAACAGCTGCACACGGTGGTCGCCCAACGAGATGCTCGCCGGGCGGCGGAGGAGGCGGGCAGGCCGCCCGCCGCGCCCGCTGTGAGGCAGGGAGGCCGGGCGCTGAACCGGTGAGCGCGGTCGCTCGCCGAAAGCGGGAAGAAAGGGTGGGGGTCCGTCCGGCAATCACCGTGACCGCTCCGTCGACATCGCGCATCCTCTGAGCGTAACGGGTGCGGGTGGGAAGTCCGGCAATCACCATGAACGCTCAAGTCGGCACAGCGCATTTTCTGAGCGTTACTGGGCGCGTCTGTGAAGTCCGGCAATCACCATGACCGCTCCGTCGACACAGCGCATCCTCTGAGCGTAACGGGGTGCGGGTGGGACGCCCGCACCCAGTTACGGTGCCGCGCGTCGTTGCGCGCTCCCTATGCCCGCCGCGCGGCCGGTGGCCCAGGCCCACTGGAAGTTGTAGCCGCCGATAGGGCCGAAGGCGTCGAGCGCTTCTCCGCAGAGGTAGAGGTTCGGGCAACGGCGGCTCTCCATCGTGCGCGGATCGACCTCGGCGAGGCTGACGCCGCCGCCTGTCACTTCCGCTTTCGCGTACCCCTCGTGTCCGGCCCACGGCAGGTCGCCGCGCGTTAAGAGCTCCACGAGGCGTATCCGCTCCTCGCGCAGGAGGCGCGAGAGCGGACGACCCGGGTCGACTCCCGCGGCTTCCGCGATCGCCGCCCCCAACCGTTCCGGCATCGTGCCCCGGAGCGCACCGGCGACCGTGCGGGAGCCTTCGGGGCGGAGCGCGGCGGTCCATTGGACTTCACCCCGCGCCGTCCACTGCACGGAGAGCCGCGCGGGAGCGGCTTCGCCCTGTGAGCGGACGGCGACGTGCGATACGTCCAGAATCGAGGGTCCGCTGTAACCGTGGTGCGTGAAGAGGAAACCTCCCGAAGCCGTCGCGCTCCGCTCCAGGTCGCGCGCGGTGACGGTCACCGGCAGCGAGATCCCGGCGAGATTCGAGAGAGCGGAGGCGGGCGCGGTCAGGGGAGTCAGCGCCGGATAGGTCGGGTGCACGACGTGTCCGAGACGCCGGAGGATTTCCAGGCCCTTCCCGTCGCTTCCGGACTTCGGAACCGAGAGGCCGCCGGTCGCGACGACGACGGCGTCCGCCTCGATCGGTGGACCGCCCGCCCGCTCGATGAGCCAGAGGCTTCCGCGCGGCGAAAGAGACGTGACCAGGGTGTTCATCGAAATCTGCACGCCGCGCCGGCGAGCGAGCGCGAACAGCCGGTCCCGGACGTCGCGCGCGCGGGAGGAGGCCGGAAAGAGCTTCCCCGTCTCCGCCTCCTGGGAGAGGGGCAGGCCGGCCTCGGTTTCGAAGAACGAGATCTGCTCCGCGAGCGGCCACGACCGCAGCATCTTGCGCAGGGTGTTCCGGGAGGAATCGGTCACGAACTTCGCTTCGTCGTTTCGCGATGGCAGGATGTTGCAGCGGCCCCCGCCGCTGATGAGGATCTTCCGGCCGCCGTCCGGCGTCCGCTCGAGGAGGAGCGTCTCGGCTCCGACGCCGGCGGCAAAGATCGCCGCCATCGTCCCGGCGGCTCCCGCCCCGACAACCACCACGCGACGGCGCCGGACTTCCATGGGGTCAAAGATAGCCGCCCGGCAGAAACCTCGCCCCGGCCGCACGTCAGAAATTCAGAGACGCTCCATGAATGGGATCGGCCGCGATTTGCGCTCCGGGCTCCGCACGTTTCGCAGGAACCCAGGATTTACTCTCCTCTTTATTCCGGGACCTCGATATCGCATGCGAGCGCGACTCTCCCGCTGGAATTCATCCTTCCGGTTGAGGCCGCAGCGTCGATTTCCCCCGCGGGAACCGGTGATACCCTGCGGTCACTCAATTTCTCTGACGGCTCACAGACCGGGCTCTCGGACTCGAGGATGGAGGTCGTAGTGGCCACTCGCCTGCTCCGTTCCACGTGTCTCGTCGCGTCGTTGTTCTTCATTGTCGGGGTCCGGCCGGCCGTCGCCCAGGACGAAATCTTCGTCTCGAACTCGAACGGCAACTCCGTAACTGTCTACACGCGGACGGGAAGTGGAAATCTCGCTCCCCTTC
>JBBQDF010000385.1:0-3537 GCA_038319475.1 Thermoanaerobaculia bacterium | reverse complement strand
GGTGAAATTCAGGAGCGCTTGGATGCCGGACTCCCAGCACAGCTCTGCCGCGGCGAAGGCGGCGTCCTCGGGAACCGTCAGCACCGCGATCTCGATCGCGAGCTCCGCGGCTTTTTCGGGAAGTCGGCCGACGGCCGAAATCGTCAGCCCCGCCCGGATCGGGGTCCCGATCTTCGCCGGGTCGGTATCGAAAACCGCGGCGACGCAAAAGCCCCCGGACCGGAACCCCGGGTAATCCGCGAGCGCGGTGCCGAGGCGTCCCGCCCCGACGATCGCGATCTGCCGGGTGCGGTCGAGCCCGAGGAGGCGCAGAAGATGCCGGCGCAGCGACCCGACTTCGTAGCCGACCCCGCGCACTCCGAACTCTCCGAAGGTGGCGAGGTCCTTGCGGATCTGCGCCGAGCTCAAGTCGAAACGGCGGGCGAACGCCTCCGACGAGATGTGCGGCACGCTCTCCGCCTCGAGGACCTCTAAAGACCGCACATAGAGCGACAGCCGGGCGGCCGTGGATTCGGACACGGACCGGCGGTCTAGCGTCATGGCGTCCTGGAGCTTCGCCGGCGTCAGGGACCGAAAAAGGGGAAGCCGTCGGCCGCGCCGCGCGCCAGCTCCCAGAGCTTCGAAGGAAAGATCCCGAGGGCGAAGACGAGCAGGCCGCAAAGACCGAGGGCGAGCCCGTCCGCGAGCGCCAGGCGCGGCGGCCGCCCGGCATCGACCGGGTCACGCATGTAGAGGATGTAGACGACCTTCAGGTAATACCCGATCGAGACGAGGCTGTTCAAGACTCCGACGATGGCGAGCGCATAGAGACCGCGGTCGACCGCCGCCTTGAACAGGAAAAATTTCCCGATGAAGCCGGCGGTCGCCGGAATGCCCGCGAGCGAAAAAAGGCACAGTGCGAGCACCCCTGCCGCAAAGGGTGAGCGGCGGCCTTCGCCGGCGAGGAGCCCTATCGGATGTGGCTTCGTCTCGTCGCGGAAAAGGGCGGCGACCGCGGCGAAGGCTCCGGCGTTTGCCGCGAGGTAAGCGAAGAAGAAGACGACCACCGCGGCCAGCGCATCGCGTCCGAAGACGGCGAGCGCGATCAGGACGTATCCCATCTGCGCGATGCCGGAGTAGGCGAGAAGCCGCTTGACGTCTCTCTGCGCGAGCGCCACGACATTGCCGAGAGTCATCGACAGGATCGCCAGCGCCGCGACCGCCAGCCGGAACCGGTCCGGGAGTCCTCCCTGGAAGACGGCCGTGAAGACCCGGTAGAGAACGAGGATGCTGGCGCCCTTCGGGGCCACGGAAAGGTAAATCACGGCGGGAGTGGGCATGCCCTGGTAGACGTCGGGAGACCAGGCGTGAAAGGGCGCGATCGACATCTTGAAACCGAAGCCGACTAAAAGAAGCAGAAGGCCGAACATCACCAGCGGATCGTGCGCGAGCCCCACCTGAGAGAGGGCCGAAAGCCTCACGCTGCCGCTCTTCGCGAACAGGAACACGATTCCGTAGAGGGTGAAGGCGGACCCGAACGCGCCCGTCAGGAAGTACTTCAGCCCCGCCTCGGAAGAGGCCGGAATGTTGCGGAAGATCCCGGCGAGGACGTAAAAGGAGAGCGAAAGCAACTCGAGACCCACGAACAGCACGAGCAGATCGAGTCCGCGCGTCAGAAGCGACACGCCGACGTGGCCCCAGAGCAGGAGGGCGTAGAACTCCCCGCGCTCCTCGCCCGCGCGCCGCAGATAATTCCCGGCGACTAAGATCGCCACGATCGCGGTGCCGCCGATGAAGAAACCCATGAGCGACGTCAGCGTCGAGGTTTCGAGCCGCCCTCCGAATGAGGCGCCCGCGGGCGCACTCAGGAGCGTCCACAGAGAGGCTCCCACCGCGACAACCGACAGCGCCGCGAAGGAGCTGCGGGAGCGGGGCGCAAAGGCGTCCAGCAGCACGAGCAGGCAGCCAGCCGCCGAAAGGATGATCTCCGGGGTGATCGCGGCGAGCTCTTCCGGCCCGAACTGCAGCAGTCCCGAGGTCATCGGCGCGGCTCCGCCGCGGCAGGGAGCACCGCGGCGCGGACCTGGATTCGACGCGCGTTCACGGAAGCCTGGAGAGCATCGACGGAGGGCCGGATCCGGTCCAGCACGTCATTTGGCCTCACGCCGATCCACACCATCAGCACGACCAGCACCGCGGCCGCGAGGAGCTCGCTCGGCCGGATCTCGGGGAGGGCCCGGTTCTCCTCGTGCACCAGCGGATTCCAGAACACCCGCTGGACGAGCGTCAGCATGTAGACCGCGGAGAGGATCACGCCCGTCGCGGCGACGACGGACCACCAGCGATGCGCGGACGTCCATGTTCCGAGCAGGATCAGGAACTCGCCGACGAACCCGTTCAAACCTGGCAGTCCGATCGAAGAGAACGTCGCGACGAGAAAGAGCGCGGTCGTGACGGGGACGACGCCCGCGATGCCGCCGTACGCGCCGATCTCGCGCGTGTGCCGCCGCTCGTAAAGGACGCCGACGAGAAGGAAGAGCGCCCCCGTCGAAAGCCCGTGGTTGACCATCTGCAGCACCGATCCGGCGAGGGCCGTGGAGGTCCAGGCCGCAATCCCGACGACCACGAGCCCCAGATGAGAAACCGAGGAATACGCGACCAGCCGCTTCATGTCCTTCTGCGGGAACGCCACGAGCGCGCCGTACACGATGCCGATGACGCCGAGGAGCCCGAGCCAGGGGGCGTAGTGCATCGCGGCGTCGGGGAAGAGCGGCAGGGCAAAGCGCAGGTATCCGTACACGCCGAGCTTTAAGAGAACGCCCGCGAGAAGGATCGAGCCCGCCGTCGGCGCCTCGGTGTGGGCATCGGGGAGCCAGGTGTGCAGGGGGAAGACCGGCACCTTGATCGCGAACGCGAGCGCGAACGCCAGGAAGAGCACGGTCTGGACGGCGGGCGGAAAGTTGACGCGAAGGAGGTCCGCGAGCAGAAACGACCAGTTGCCCGTGAGCGCGCGATGCCGCCCGGCGATGTAGAGGATCGCGAGAAACATCAGCAGGCTGCCGGACATCGTGAATAAAAAGAACTTCATCGCGGCATAGATCCGCCGCGAGCCGCCCCAGATGCCGATGATGAAGTACATCGGGACGAGCATCACTTCCCAGAACACGTAAAAGAGAGCGAGGTCGAGCGCGCACAGCGTTCCGATCACGCCCGTTTCGAGCGCGAGGAAGGCGAACGAAAAGGCGCGGACGCTCTTCGACACGTGCGTCAGGGAAAAAAGAAGCGAGACCGGCGTCAGGATGGTCGTCAAGAGGATCAGGACGAGAGAGATCCCGTCGACGCCGAGCGAGTAGGAAATGCCGAGCGAAGGGACCCAGTTGAGCCGCTCGGCGAACTGGAACCCGGGCACCCGGGGATCGAACTGCATCCAGAGGGGAAGAGAGAGGGCGAGCTCGAGGACCGACACCGCGATCGCGAAGGCTTTCGCGGCCCGCCCCGCGCTCTCGGGGAACAGCACGAGGATGGCCCCGGCCCCGATCGGCAGGAAGATCAGGACGG
>JBBQDF010000384.1:0-3560 GCA_038319475.1 Thermoanaerobaculia bacterium | reverse complement strand
GAGGTCCGTCACCGGGTTCCGTTGATCCTGTATTCGCCCTTGCTTCCTGGAGGACGGGTTCTGCCCGGTCCGGCGTCTCAGGTGGACATCCCCCCGACGCTGGCCGGGCTCTTTGGTATCCGGGGAGATCAGGCGGGCATCGGGTGCGATCTTCTCGATCCCGCTTCCGAGGACCCGGACCGGCCCGTCATCACCTGGACGCGGGATGCCCAGATGATCTCGGTCGTCACGCGGAATCGGATTTACCACCGCAGGCTCGCCAATGAAAACCCGCTCCGATTCCAGGATGTCGCTGAGGAGATCGTCATTGATCCGATCCTCGATCCTGCAGGCGAGCACAATCTTCTGGGATCTGGTCGAACGGCCGCGGTGACGCTCGAGCGGGCCGCGCAGAGTTACTTCGAGGCCTATCCATGGATCGTTGTTCAGGGACGTTCGGGCCTGCCATCGATCCGCTCCCAGGCGAGCCGCGTGGCTGAGAAGCGCAAGACCAGTGGACCGTAACAAGGTCACTGTTAACAACGCGCGCTTGCCCACCGCAGGTTCGCTGACAGCGCCCCCTGCTCCTGATGCCTGACGCCTACGGCGATTTCTCGTCCCGCCCGTGAGAGTGAGCCGGAGGATGCGTCGCCTCGATCGCCCGGAAGTGCTCGAAAATCCGGTAGGTATGGCGGGAGCCCTTCGGGACCACCCACGAGTCACCTTTCTCGAGTCGGACGGTCTGGCCTTCGACCCGCAACTCGGCGCGACCCTCGAGAACGTAGCCGACCGTCTCGTAGTCCCGCGAGGTTTCGGGTTTCTCCTGCTCGGACGGTTCCTTCTCCCAGAGACGCATGGCGAGCGACACGCCCGAAGCGAGATACGTCTGTCCCATCTCACCCCTGGGCGAATGCGCCGAGTCGACTTTGGTCACGCTGGTGTCACTCATCCTGTCCTCCTGTGCCGCATTCGACGCAAGAAGAAGGCCATCAGGGCAGACCCGTGAGGCGTCAGGCGTAAGGGGACAGCTGCCGCTTAACAGCCCGTGGAAAAAGGGTGTGGGATGGCGTTGCGAGCGCCGTGGGGCCGGCTGGGAGGCGACGCGACGAAGGCGATGCTGTTCGCATCGGGGAGGAGCGTCAACGATGCAGACGGCCCCGCGCCGCCGCAACCCGCAGGGCGGACGGGCTTTTGCTCGTCGTTACGCGAGAAAGAGGCCCTGGTCGACAGACACGGACGAAAGTCTCCGCTGTGGCTGTCGCCGACTGCAAAAGCCCGGACGCGACACCCGCATCCATTTTTCCACGGGCTGTTAAGGGTCGGGCGGACCGAGTCAGGCGCGGAGGAGCCGGGCACTTCCCAACATTGCCGCCCGATGCGGCGTCTAAGAGGGCGAAAGGGAGCGCGCCAACCGTTGTGCCTGTGCTGGAGAATGTTTCCCGTAATCCCAGACCCGCGAAGGAGGCTCTCCTGGACGGTCCCGAAGAAAAGGACGGACTCCCGGGCCGCGGCGCGGCCGGAGAAGAGCTTCTCGAGGGTTGCCGCCGCGGCGAGGTGGCGGCGTTCGAGCGGCTCTACGAGCTTCACGGGGGCCGCATGAAGAGCATCGCGCGCAACCTGCTCGGATCCGAAAGTGAAGCGGAAGACGCGGTCCAGGAGACCTTTCTGAAGATTTACCGCGGGGCCGGTACCTTTCGCGGGTCGGCGGCGGTTTCGACCTGGATCTACCGGATCCTCGTCAATACCTGCTACGACCAGCTCCGCAGGCGCAAGCGACATCCCGAAGATCCTCTCGACGCGCCGTCGGAGCGGGGACAGGAGGGGTCGCTCCTTCCCGCGACCGCGTCCGATCAATCCCTGCGCCTCGCGATCGAACAATCGCTCACGCGACTCGCTCCGAGGCAGAGGACCGTGTTCCTCCTGTCGGCGGTCGAAGGTTTTTCTCACCGCGAGATTGCCGGAGTGCTCGACGTCTCCGAGGGGGTTTCTCGGACGCTCCTTTTCGAAGCAAGGCGCCGCCTCCAGGAGCTTCTGTGGACCTCGGGCCTGCGCGGGAGGGCAAGCGCATGACTCCCGGCTGCACGCGCGCGCAGGACGCTCTCCGGCGCAACGATCCTTCCGCGATGGAGCGCCTGCGCGTTCACGCGGCGCGATGCGTCGAGTGCGCCAAACCGCTCGCCCTCTGGGACGAAATCTCGACGACCGCCCCCTCTCTCCGGCGCGAGTGGAAGAGCCCGGACCTCTTCCCGAGGATCGCCGGCGCGCTGGAGGCCGAAAGAGCGCTGCGGCCCGCCGGAGACGCCAGGATGAATGCGGCTGCCGCGTCCCGCTTTCAGTGGATCCCCCTCGCCGCCGCGGCGGTCCTGTTCCTGGTCGCGATGGTCGGGCTTCAGGTCTTCCGCAACAGCGGGGGCCGGGAGCCGCTCGTCAACGCCGCAAGCACGGGCAACCCGCTCCTGACCGACCGCTCTCTGGAAGAAGTCGAAACCGCGGAGGCGAATTACGTCCGCTCGATCGACCGGCTCTCCATCCTCGCGCGCCCGCGCATCGAGAACCCGACGACGCCGCTTTTAGTCAACTATCGGGAAAAAATCCAGCTGCTCGACTCCGCGATCGTGGAGATCCGGGCGCAGATCGACGCCAACCGCTTCAACTCCCACCTGCGCCGCGAGCTCCTGGCCGTGTACCAGGAGAAACAGCGGACGCTCCAGGAACTCATGAAAGAGGCCACGTCATGACATCACGCTTTTTCTTCGCCGCTTTTGGGGCGCGTCGCCCCGCTCTTTCCGCCGCGGCGGCGCTCCTGGCGATCGCCGCAATCGCCCGGACCTCGCCGGCGCTCGGGGAGTCTTCCCGGGAGGAGATCTCCCGCGAGGTGCACAAGTCCCTTCCGATGAAAGCCGGGCAGAAGCTCGAGGTCGACCATCGCAACGGAAACATCCATCTCCACACGCACGCTCTGCCAGCGGCCCGCGTCGACGCCCGGATCCGGGTCTCCTCGTCCGACATGGACGAGGCGAAGCGCTTCGCCGACGCGATCGCGATCGACGTGGACCCCTCCGCAAACGGCGTGACGGTTCGAACCCGGTACCCCGAGGATCACCGCGGGCTCTTCTCCGGATCGAGCCGCGTTTCATTCTCCGTCGACTACGACATCGCCGTGCCTGAGAGCGCCGGCGTTTCCGTCCGTAATCGCTTCGGCGACGTGGTCGCCGAGCAGCTCAAGGGAGGCACCGAGATCCACAACGCGAATGGGCGGCTCGTTTTCCGCGGCGGGCGTGGAGTCGCCCGCCTCGAAAACTCCTTCGGACCGCTCGAGCTTTCCGGAAACGCCGGCGACGCGGACGTCGTCAACGCCAACGGCACCGTGACCGTTGCGGACGTCGACGGACAGCTTTCGCTCAAGAACCGCTTCGGCCGCGTCACGATGGCGCGTGTCAGGAAGGTGACGTTTTCCGGAGCGAACGCCGACGTCTCGCTCGCGGGATCGGGTCCCGCCTCGGTGACGACTTCCTTCGGGGCGGTCGATGTCACCAACGTGGCGGGGGACCTGTCGGTACAGAACACGAACGGGGCGGTCT
>JBBQDF010000383.1:0-3570 GCA_038319475.1 Thermoanaerobaculia bacterium | reverse complement strand
GACGAGGACGACCAGGCGGCCGAGCTCGTCGAAGAGTGGAACGGCGGCAAGCGCCGCATCCCTTCGGTGGTGCTCTCCGCGGCCGACGACGAGGTCGTGCTTTCGATCCCGTCTGAAGAGGAGCTCGACCGGGAGCTCGCGGCGAGGGGACTGCTCCCTCTGCCGAGCGCGCTCGCGCAGCCGGGCTCCGACCTCTCGTAACCGGACTCCGCGGCTCTGCGACTGCGCCTTTTCTACGCCGGTCTAGAAGCCCCAGAGAGCGAGCTCGTTTAAGAGGTTCGACATGTCGGGATGCTCCGAGAGCTCTCGGTAGAGCCAACCGTGCTGCTCGCGCACGTCGGTCAACCCGCTGCGGAGACCCTCCGCGTTGCGCGTTGCGGCCGCGGAACGGAGCCCGTCGACGGAGCGGCGCGAGCTCTCGTCGAGCCGCGCGCCAACTTGGCGGTCGAGCGAGTCAAACAGGTCCCGCACCCGCCTCTCGTGATCCTGCCCGTCGAGATCGGCCATCGTTTCTCCTTCGTCGCCTTCGATCACAACCGACGCGCTCACGCGCCGGTGAGCGGCTCGCCTCAGGCTCGACCGCCCGCCTCGTCGCTTCGTTCCCGATGGCTCCCGCGCTGAGAGGCTCCTCCCTCCCTCTGGTCGGGAGACTCCTCCCGGTGCGAGCGTATTCGCCCGCGTGGCGAATTGCACGCGTTCTGTGGGTTGGGTCCGGGGGGAACAAGAGATGACCGGTCTCGTACCGGAGCGTGTCAAACGATGCCGGCGTTTCGTCAGCGGTCCGGGTCCTGACCCGGCGAGAGACGGAACGCAGGGAAAGAAGTTGCGGCGACGGCGGGGGTTCTCCTGCCTCGTCCCGCGATCGCGTCGGCGATCATCGCGGCGTGGTGCCGGCTGTTTTCGATGAAGATGCGGCCGATTTCCGCGCCGCCGAGAAGAGCACCCGCGAGATAAATGCCCGGAACGTTCGATTCGAGCGTCGCGGGATCGTGGGCGGGGGCGCGGCATTCCCCTTCGAGGCGGATCCCGCAGCGCTCTAAAAACGCGAAATCGGGCTCGTAGCCGATCAGGGGGAACACGGCGTCGGTCGCTATCGTCCTCTCCCCGGCCGGCGTCGCGAGACGCACCGCATGCGCTTCGACCTCGAGGACGCGGGTGTCGAACCACGCGGCGATGCTTCCGGCGCGAATGCGATTCTCGAGGTCCGGCTTGATCCAGTACTTGACGCGGTCGGAGATCGCCCGCCCCCGCACCACGAGCGTGACGCTCGCGCCGTGACGGTAAAGGTCGAGCGCCGCTTCGGAGGCGGAATTCCTGCCGCCCACCACCACGACGTCGCGGGCGTGAAACGGGTATCCGGAAACGTACCGCCGATGGACGATCGGAAGATCCTCCCCGGGGACACCCAGCCGCTTCGGGTTCCCGAAAAAACCGCTCGCCACAACCGCCGCCTCCGCCTCGAACTCGAACGGGTTCTGCTCCCGCGAGGCGGACACGCGCACGCCGCCTCCTTCGCGGGGGAGAATCGAGAGGATCTCCGTCTGCGGCGCCACCTTCACCTCGAATGCTTCGGCGACGGAGCGGTAATACGCCAGCGTGTCGAGGCGGGTGGGATGCGGCTCAGGTCCGGCGAACGGAACGCCGGCGATGCCCAGGAGTTCGCGCGTGGAAAACCAGCGCATCTCTTCAGGCATCCGGTAGATGGTGTCGAGGAGGCCTCCCCGGTCATAGCAGACCGCGGGGGTCCCCCGTCTCGAGAGCTCGACGGCGCAGGCGATCCCCGTGGGACCGGCCCCGACGATTGCGACGGGAAGTTCGGCGGTCATCGCCGGGATTCTAGACTCCCCGCGCCGGGGCAGGCGGCGTCGCGGAAAGGGAAGGCTAGGATTCGACGGTGGACAAAATTCTGATTGGAGGGACGGAGCAGTGGATCTCCGTCCGGGGAGAGTCGCGCGAAAAGCCGCTTCTCCTGTTCGTCCATGGAGGGCCGGGCGCCGCGATGACACCCTGGCTCAGCCGATTCGCGCCGGGACTCTCCTCGCGTTTCACGGTCGTCTCCTGGGACCAGCGCGGCGCCGGGAAGTCGTGGCGCGCGATCGAGCCCCGCGGCGAAATGACCGTCGCGCGGCTCGTCGAGGACACCCGGGAGCTCGCGCGGCTCCTGGCTCCGCGCTCGGACGCGGGGAAGATCATTCTCGTGGGGCACAGCTTCGGTGCGATGCTCGCGATCCTGGCGGCGCATGGGGATCCGGCGCCATTCGCGGCGCTGGTCGGGGTGGCCCCCGTCATCAGCGCGGTGGAGAATGACCGCCGCTCGTGGGAAGGCACGCTGGCGGCCGCCCGCGCCGGTCAGGTCGCGCGCGCGGTCGCGGACCTCGAAGAGGCGGGGCCACCTCCGTACGAGGGCAAGCACCTTTTCGAGCGGTCGTTTGTCCTGCTCGCGTGGGCGGAGCGATTCGCGGCCGCAAAGACGCTCCCGAATCCGTTCCGGTCCTCCTCGCTCGCCGCGCTGACCGAGTCTCCCGAATACGACGCGGAAGACCGGGCGAACTACTGGCACGCTTATCAGTCGAGCTACGAAATCCTGCAGCCACAGCTGGCCGCCGTCGATCTGCGGGATCGCGTCACGCGGCTGGAGGTGCCCGTGACCGTGGGGATCGGGAGGCACGACGGGAATACGATTCCGGAGCTCGCGGAGGGCTGGCTCGAGTCGCTTGCTGCTCCGAGCAAGGAGCTGGTCTGGTTCGAGCGGTCCGCGCA
Organism: Thermoanaerobaculia bacterium; assembly: GCA_038319475.1. Taxonomy (GTDB): domain Bacteria; phylum Acidobacteriota; class Thermoanaerobaculia; order UBA5066; family Gp7-AA6; genus JALYUA01. The sequence goes on along the minus strand of JBBQDF010000383.1, from coordinate 810 downwards.
TGCGCCGCTTTTCGAGGAGCCGGAAAGATTCGAGGAGGTGCTTCGGCGGGTCGCCGGGGTTTGAATTTCTGGCTTGCGGCGCTGGGGAAGTGGGTGAGAGGGGTTACCGCTCGATTGCGAGGCGCTGATTTTTAGCGTATTCGGCCGCGCGTGGGGCGCGCGCGACCGAACACGGCGCGGCGACCTTTCCGCGCTGGTGCGCGGGGCGCCGCGCTGGGAGGTGGGTGAGAGGGTTTACCGCTTGATTGCGAGGCGCTGATTTTTAGCGTATTCGGCCGCGCGTAGGGCGCGCGCGACCGAATACGGCGCGGCGACCTTTCCGCGCTGGTGCGCGGGGCGCCGCTGGGGAAGTGGGTGATGACCGTTACCGCCTGGTCGCGAGGCGCTGACTTTTAGCGTATTCGGCCGCGCGTGGGGCGCGCGCGACCGAATACGGCGCGGCGACCTTTCCGCGCTGCTGCGCGGGGCGCCGCTAACGGGCGAGGATGTGGACGGAGCCTCCGCTCGTACGCAGCCGCAGCGTCTCGCCGCCAGAGCCCAGGTTGCCCTTCAGGTGACGGCGGGAAATTTCGCCGCGAACGGTGATCGGAATGTCGGCATGCACAGAGTTGCCCGACGCATCGATGGCGAGGCCGATCGAGGGATCGACCGAGACCGTCACGCCGCCTCCGGACGATTCGATCGAGCCGCCGCGGGCGTTTGACCGCGTGAACGCGACCTGGACCGATCCGCCAGAGGTGTCGGCTTCGACCCGCCCGCCGGCCTCGCGGATCTGAATACCGCCGCCCGAGGAATGCGCGTGAATGTCGC
>JBBQDF010000382.1:0-3576 GCA_038319475.1 Thermoanaerobaculia bacterium | reverse complement strand
CTTCTGGTGGGTTCTTGGCGCTCTGATTCTGATGCCGGTTCTTCTGGGAATGCCCGCTTTCGCTCCGCTGGCGATGGCGCCCATGCGCCCCGTCGCGATGGGGAGTCTGATGGGGCATATCCTGTACGGCCTCATCCTGGGTACCACTTTTGTATGGCTCCGGCGGCGAAGCCAGGTTGGCGAACCGGTCGGGGTCACGCGCAAGGCTTAGAGAGCAAAGAATCGTCATTGTAACGAAGCGGGAGGCGGCGGGACTACCTGCCATGTCGTCGATCCATGCAGACCGAGGTCCCGACGCGAATCTCACCGACCTGATTCGTCGATCCGGACTCGGCGACGAGTACGCGTTCACTCGATTTTTCGAGCTCGTTTTCCCGATCGTGTTCGCAGTCGTTCTGAGGATCCTCCGCGATCCGTCGGAGGCCGAGGACGTCACGCTCGAAGTGTTCGTCCAGACGTGGGACCAGGCGGGACGGTTCGACAGGTCGAGAGCTTCGGGAAGCACCTGGCTCCAGATGATCGCGAGGTCCCGCGCGACCGACCGGATCCGGGCCCGACACCGGCAACGTCGCTTCGGAGACTCCCTCCCTTTCAATCCCGTCGATCTCCCCGCCAGCAGCGACACTCCCGAGGCGGCGTACCGCCGCTCCGAGCTTGAAATGGTCCTCCGTGCCGCTATTCGGAGGCTCCCGCAGGACCAGCGGCAGTTGATCGAGCTCGCGTATTTCGAGGGAAGGTCGCGCACCGAAATAGCGAGGGTCCTCAAACAACCCCTCGGCACCGTAAAAACACGGATCCGCCGCGCAAAGGCGAATCTTCGCGCCGCGGTCGATCCTGAAAGATAGCAAGACGAAACTTTCGGGGAGACTCAGCCCTCGATCCCGCTCTTTCGGCCGGGTGGGAACGCCGGAGATCGAGCAACGTCCCTTTTCGCATGAACAAAATGCCTCTGTCACGATCCGCGAACGGGCAAACTGTAACGGATGAGGGTCAGGGCGGACGGTTTGCGCAGTATCCACGAGACTTCTCTCCGGGTCCCTGACATGTGGCGTCTGCGGCGGAGCGGCCGCCCGAGTGAGCGGGAAAAGCGGCGGCTACTACGGGTGCATCGGGGCGACCCGCCGGAAGTGCGGAAACCGTCTCCTGGTTTGCCGAACCCTCGCCGAGCGGATCATCCTCGCGGCCGTTCGGGAAAAACGGCTTGATCCGGTGATGCGGCTCGAAGGTCGGCTTACTACCGAGCGACTCCTTTTCGCGAGGGGTGAGCGTGATCGGCTCGCCCTCGCTCGTCGCCATAGGCCACAGGGGTTCACGCGTCGCCGCCTCGCTCTCGAGCCCTCTTTCGAGCGCAGACGCCTTCTTCGGTTTCGCCGTCGGCTGCCGGATGACGTGCACGACGATCGACAGGGCAGGGTGGTAGGACGGAATCGCAAACATGGACATCTCGACCAGTTTCATCTTCCCGCCGCCGGTCTTCACCGTCAGCGGGAACCGGGCGACCGGTTCCGAGGTGCGTTCCCTCGCTTGGTACGCGACCGGACAGTTGCGGTAGCAGTAGACGTTCCCCTGCGCATCGCGGCCCCCGATCACCTCGTCACAACGTTTCCCGAGCACGCTGCGCGCCGGTTTCCCAAGGAGCTCCTCGCATCTTTTGTTCCGAGGACGACACGGTCGGACGAATCGACCGCGAAAACCGCTTCTCCGCTTCGAGAGATCCGGTCCAGCGTTTCCGATGAGTAGTTCATTTCCGGGTTCGGGCTGATTTTACCTTTCTCCATTTTCGCGGCGCTCAGAACGCGGCTGTGTCGGAGATGCTCGATTGCTCGCCGGGAGCGTTTCGGTACTCACGTGTCGCGCCCGTCGAGGTGTCCGTCACCGTCAGCGTGAACTCGAGGTTCGTCAGTGAGGCCGCAAAGATCCAGTAGTGGCCATTGAAGGAACGCCCGTCGACGACTTTGACCGTGAGCTCCACGTTGTTCGGCGTGAAAAACCAGAAGTGGCCGGCGTCTCCGGTTTGAAGCAGGGGATTCGCGGGCGCCGGTCCGGAGGGAGGCACCCGGAATTCGGCGCGAACGCGAAAGCGTCCCTGCAGGCACAGATCGGTGCCGGAACCGCAGGTTTCGACTGTCGCGCGGATCACCTGGCCGTACTGGCCGATCCAGAGCCTCCCGTCCGGGCCCGTGATCACGCTCTGCGCGCTCTGGCCGTACAGGAGCGGGAGCGCCTGGAATTCGGGCGTCGCCGGATATCCCGTCACGATCCGCACCAGGAAACCGAGACTCCCGAACCAGAGAGCGCCGTCCGGCCCGGCGCCGATTCCGTAGGATGGGCCGCCGACGGGATTTTCGAACGTCAGCGCGTCGCCGAGAGTTCCGACGCTTCCCACGACGGAGGTGTTCGTCGTAAACCAGAGGCGCCCGTCCGATCCCGCGGCGAGCGCCCACGGGCTGCCGGCCCGCGGCGGCAACGCGTATTCCTGAATGGCTCCCGTCATGTCGATCCGCCCGATCCGGCGGGCTCCGTAATCCGTGAACCACAGGGCGCCGTCGGGTCCGTTCGTGATGTGGAAGGGGACCGAACCGGGCGCCGGAGTCGGGAAGAGCGTCACCGTCCCCGCCGGCGTGATACGCCCGATGGCGGAGTTCGCGTCGGCGAACCAGACGTTTCCATCGGGACCGAGCGTGACGTCCTGGGGAGCACTTCGGACCGCCGGGATGTCGAAGAGGGTCACGGTCCCCGCAACTGTCATCCTGCCGATGCGGCCCGGCTGCGAGAATCCGTCGCCCGCGCTCGCGTACCAGATGTTGCCGTCGGAGCCGGTGACGAGACCGCCGGTGAACGGAGCGCGGGCGTCGAAGTCCTTCTGCTCGCCGCCCGGCGCGATCCGGCCGAACCCGGTGAGGACTGGAAGAGTCACACCCGTGTTGCCGCCCCCGGCTGAAAACCAGACGTTCCCGTCGGGCCCGTTGGTCAGGCCTCGGATGAGTCCCCCGGGTACGCGGAACGCCGCTTGCGTCAGAGCCGGCTTCGAAGTGGACGCCACCACGGTGCGGGTCATCTGGCCGGCCCTCAACATTCCCGCCGCGTCGGTCGCGGTGAGCGTCTGCGGTCCGATCCTGCGCATGACGAAAGAGAGTTGGCGGACGCCGCGGTCGGCCAGCGTGAAGAGATAGGGAGCCGGAAGCGTGGCATTCGGGTCGGAGCTGCCGAAGACGACCGTGCCGGTGAACCTCTCGTCGACGCTTCCCGCCTCGTCCACGGCCGCCACGAAGAAGCCGTGAGGTTCCCCGAGACGAACGGGCGGGGGCGGAGGAAGGGCCGCGGGGCACACCTGAAAGCACGAGTCGGTCACCAAAAGAGAGCTCGCCGGCCCGGCCGAGAGGAAGGCAGCCGAGGCCAGGAAGAGGATCCCAGAGAGGGTAGCGCGCTTAAAGTTAGGTCGGCGCAGAACTGCCCTGCCCGCCCGAACCCAAAAGCGGAGAGGCAGCCAACAAGGCAGGTTGGTGGAGGCGGCGGGAGTTGAACCCGCGTCCGGAAGCGTCACGGGAAAGGCCACTCCATGCTCAGCCTCTTCTT